>JAUVWI010000092.1 GCA_030604195.1 Spirochaetales bacterium | reverse complement strand
TCGAAGAAGGCTGCAGAAGCCTTGAGTATACCAAAAGTTTGAAGATGGCGTTGTGATTGTACTCTGCCTTTGTATAGCGTTTTCTGTTGTTGATAAAGTAGTCCAACTCGAGCTCATGGTAGAGATGGGAGAAGGCTACATGGCCAAAATTCTTTCTGTTGTCTGTGCCAACAGGCAGCGAAGTCTGGTGAGAGAAGGAGAGGGTCACAGGACGGGTTTTTTCCTTTTGCGCAGTGGTCAGCTCCTTCGCTCTCTGCTCGAAGTGCGCGATCGGATCCTCATATTTTTTTTCCAGCACATCAAGATAACCGATGGTCTGTACGGTCTTGTGGCGGTTTCTGCCACCCGCATCCCTGTATCCTTGCACGATCGCCAGATGGGTGCGGCCTGTCTTGGAGCTGCGGTTTTTTCTCAGGAACATCATGAGCCTCCTCGGATAATCCCGATTATAGCATGTAACACGTAATAACACAATAGCTAATTGTTCAAAGAATTAATAAAAGTTCTCCGTATTTCATTACAGAGATAAAAATTAATCTTTCAGGTTATTTAGTGGACTGCAGAATTAGGGAAGAGCCACTATTAATCTGATAACTCTCATTATTTTAAATAAACGGCTTAGATTCAGTTTCTCTTGAATAGATCCGGTGGAATCACGGCAGTATGTTGATGATATAATATTTGCATTGTATAATATTATTAATAAATCTTGTTTTCTTTACCGGCTTTTTGCTATATTATTGATAGAGTTAAGTATTTGCTAAAACATTATGGAATTTAACCCCTTGAAAAAACCACAGATTAAATTGATAATTAAGATAAAAAGGAGCAAAACTATACCGATAATAGTATAGATAATGAATATCTCATCCCTGGGAGAGTTGCATGACAACTGAGGAAATCAAGAAAAATGAAAGTGAATTGCTCGAAAATATCGAAAATATCAATGGGGAGGATGTTACTCTGTCTACAAGTGAGCTGGATAATATCATGAGCAGCGCTGAGTTTACCAGTGAAGAGGTTAATTCGGAAGAAGAAAACCTTGAAAAATATGGTGTATGGGTAAAGGTAACCCCTGAGGAAGTTACCGAAGAGACGGAAGAGGAGGCCTCTTTTGGACTTTCTGATCTTGAAAGAACTGAGGAATCGGAGCTGACCGGAGAAGAAGAGTATTTATTGGATGAGCTGGAAAGCGAACTTCCAATTGATGAATCTTTTAATATCACAGAGGGTTCAGCTGCGGTTGAAAAAGATACCGCTGAAGCGCAGATTGCTGAATTGGCTGATGAGGAAACTTTTGATATAGAGTCGCTGGACGATCTGGAAAATGTAGATCTCGAAGAATTGGCAGAAGAAACCGGGGATATTGAAATGCAAAACCTTGAAGACGATCTTGATTTGACCCTGCCCGAAGCCTCTGAAGATTTTGCGGATATTGAAGTTGATAGTGCTGCTGCGGAAGATTTCTCTGAAGATATTCCGGAATTAGTTATGGACGAGGATTCAGAAGAACAGATTGACGTTTCCCTTTCGGAAAGCAGCCCTCTGGCAGAAGAGTTTGATGATCTTGGCGCCTTAGAAGCAGATCTAAGTACACCGCTGGAGCCTTCCTCTTTTCCAGGTACAGGCCAGGATAGTGATTCTGCATTAATTCTGCAGAAAATTGAAAAAGAATTGGCAGCAATAAAAACAGAGATTTCTGAGCTTAAGAATGATCTCCTCAACCGAAATGTAACAAAAAAAACAACGCCTGAATTTGAAGTTCAGCCTCCCCCCGGTGAAACCACAGGTTTTTTTGACGAGGAAGAGGATGAGACCATCGCCCTTACCGGTGATGAATTGGATAATATTTTAAATACCGCTGAAATTACTGAAGAAATTGCTGAAAGCACTGAAGCTCCGGAAGATATTGTCATGGAAGAAAGTTCTTTTGATATGCAGGAGCCGGAGCGGCTGATTGACAAAGAGGACCTTATCGAACTCGAGGGCACTGAACCTGACGAAGTCGATGAGATAGAAATTAATATTCCGGTAGAAACCGGTGAAGCCCCGGTTCCGGAAGAGACCCTCGAAGATGAACTGGAAGAGGTTCCCGCTCTCGAAGATGAACTGGAAGAAATCCCTGAGCTCGCTGAGGAATCCCTGGAAGAGGTTCCTATTCTCGAGGATCTTGAGGAACTCGAGGAATCGGGTCCTGCAGATATTGTTGAGGAAGTCTCAACAGAAATCCCATGGGAACCTGATTTAGCGGATATCGAGCTTGAGCTTCCTGAAGAGGAGCTCACCCTCGAAGAAGAAACGGTTGCTGAAGCCCCGTTTCCGGAAGAGACTCTCGAAGATGAACTGGAAGAGGTTCCCGCTCTCGAAGATGAACTGGAAGAGGTTCCCGCTCTCGAAGATGAACTGGAAGAGGTTCCCGCTCTCGAAGATGAACTGGAAGAAATCCCTGAGCTCGCTGAGGAATCCCTGGAAGAGTTAAGTGAAGCCCCGGTTTTGGAAGAATCAGAAGCTGCTATTGAAGAACTCACTGCCGAAGAATCCCTGGAAGAGGTTCCTATTCTCGACGATCTCGAAGAACTCGAGGAATCGGGTACTGCAGATATTGTTGAGGAAGTCCCAACAGAAATCCCAGGGGAACCCGAGTTAGCAGATATCGAGCTTGAGCTTCCTGAAGAGGAGCTCACCCTCGAAGAAGAAACGGTTGCTGAAGCCCCGGTTTTTGAAGAAATTCATGAAGAAGAACTTGAAGAGGTTCCATTAGAAATTGAGGAAGCTGCACTTTCTGAAGGATTTACTTCACATGCTGGCACTTCTACCGCACCCAAAACACAAAACCTGCCGGATGATCTTAAAACAGATATCAAGTCAGTGCTTTCCTACCTGGATCAACTATTGGAATCTCTTCCTGAAGAAAAAATCAGGGAATTTGCCGATTCCGAGTATTTTGGAATCTACAAAAAATTATTTGAGGATCTGGGACTAGAAACTTAATGGGCCTGTTTGATAGAGCTGTTTCACTGTCTGCCTTTGATCCGGTGAAGCGCTCCCCGGCAATGGGTCTGCTGAGAAAAACCATAAAAATAATTACCCAAACAAAAGAGTATCCAACCGGCAAAGAGCTTCCTATGGAGAAAGAACCACATATCTCCTCCTTACATCAGCTCCTCTCCACGATTACCAGTCTCTCAGGCGGTATTGAGTCGGTAGCTGAGCTTTTTTCCCTGCTAAAGGGTTTCTTCAAGTTGTCAAAAAGCGCCATTTTACTCTACGATCCCCTGCGAATGGTTTTTTCACCATGGGCCAGCGCCGGGCTTGACCAAACTACACTCCACCGACTACGCATACCCCTGGGCTTCAATAAAAACTTCAACAGAGTAGCTAATGGAGAAGTTTTGATTTTTAATGAAAGCAGGCAGATCAAAGAGTTCAATTCTTTTTTTTCTGCCAGGGAAAACTCAGCTATCAATCAACTGATCTTTGTGCCGTTTATTGCTGATAGTAAATTGATTGCCATCTTGCTTATTATAAAGATGGAAGGTCTTATTGATCTGGAAACACCGGGTATTTTAAAAGAAGTGTCTCTGGCTGCAGCTCCTCATATTTATAAAGCAAGAGAAAATAAATTAGGCAATCTGAGTGGTGACAGTAAAACCGTAACATTTGAATCTCTGCAGAGCAGGGTTGATGAATTGATCGACAAATGCGGGAAGAGAAATAGGTCCCTGGTGCTGATTAAAATATCTATCGAGCATATGCTCAACACTGTGTTAAAGTATAATGAGTTTATTGATCCCTTCCGTTTGAAAGAGGATCTTTTCCGTATTATAGGATCTTTACTGACAGATATTGGCGAAATATACAGGTTAGACTCCAATTATCTTATTTTACTCATATCTGAGATGCCAATTATGGATCCCGTCCTGCTCCTTCATCAATTGACCATATCCCTCGGAACCTTCTTTGAAATATTAAAAGCGGAGCATTCTATGGTCTTTGATGAAAAAATAATTTTCTATCCCGACGATGGAGATAGTGCAGAAAAATTATTAAGTGATCTGAAATAACCCACGTCTATGTTGGAAATTATTCCCACTAAAACGAATCTGTTAACAGCTGTTATCAATGGTCAAGCGCTGCATTCGCGATACGATCCTTTAAAGGAATCACAACGCTTTGTAAAGAGCAGCCTGACTGGTGAATATCCTTCAACAGTGATCTTTTTAGGCGCCGGACTTGGTTATACAGCCTCCTTGATTAAAGAGACCTTCCCGCAGGCAAAATTAATCTGTATCTATTACTCCGCAGATATTTTTAAAGAGTCAAAGCTAACACCATGGCTTCACTGGTTTCCCGGTGCAGAGATTACCTTACTTAACTTCCTTCGCTTCAACCTGAAAGAACTTGAACTGGAGGGATTAAGGATACTTAAGTGGGCGCCTTCCGAGCATATTTTTCCAGAAATTGCAAAAACAGCGGCAACAGCTTTACAGCAGGCACTCAAAGAATTACGGGGTAGCCTGGTCACTACCCTTGCCATGGGCAAACGCTGGATTCAGAACAGTTTTATCAACTTTCTCTCAATCGAAAGGGTTCTTACTCCCAGCTCCCATAAGTATAACCTGCCTCTCTTTCTGGCCGGTTCAGGGCCCTCTTTAGAGCAAGCAGCATCCCTGCTGCATAGATGCCGTAATAAACTTATTATCTGGGCTCTCCCTTCAGCCATACCCTATTTAATTAAAATGGATATTACTCCCGACCTTGTAATCATTACTGATCCCAGCTTCTATGCCGGTTACCATCTTTACCCCCTGTTTAATAAATCAATTGACATGGCAGCACCTCTCTCGGCCGTTCACTGCAGCCGCCAGATTAAGGGAGGGGTTCTCCTTATATCCCAGTCTAATTTTTTCGAGGAGGATCTTTTATCCCGCTTAAACCTTAAAATTCCAAAGATACCTCCTCAGGGTACAGTAGCTGCAACGGCCCTGCAGCTGGCTATGAATCATACCAGCAGGGAGATAATTCTGGCCGGTCTCGATTTTAGTTACAGTGATATTCGTTCTCATGTCCGTCCAAATGCCTTTGATAATTTTCTGATCCCGTCGGCAAACAGATTATCTCCCCTGTACAACAAGCTCTATTCACTGGCCGCGCAGAGAGCCCCATTCATTAACCGGACAGTACAGGGTTCTTTCCGTACCGGATTAACCATGAATACCTATTCCGGCTGGTTTGCCGGTTTGCCTGATCACATCTCAGCAAGGATTTTCAGGCTGAATCCTTCACCTGTAAAGCTGGATAATATTCAGACAATAGATGCAAAAAAGCTGGCAGGAGAACTCAGTGAACAATCGCCGCAACCAGAGACAAATATATTCATTCCTGCCGGAAACTATCCTGACCGCCAACAACGCCGTAAGATCTGCAGAGATCTGTTGACCGTATGGCACCATCATCTTCATACTGCATTTAAGCAGACAAAGAGGATCAGCAAAATCGGATCATTTATTAATGACCCTTTTCTTTTGACCTTTTCCTATTATTATGATCCCGGGTCTCTGGTTAAAATAAAAAAGACATTAAGGTTAACCGGAGAAAATGAAGCTATGTTGCAGGCAGCATCTCTGTTGGAAAGAGAAATGGACTTCATAGAGTCTATGGCGGCCAGGCTGGAGTTACGGGAAAGCTATGTTTGATAACCCGATACTAAAGCGTAATTTTCTGGCACTGGCAGCAAATAATTCTGAACTCTCCGCCAGAATAGGCAGCACTTCACCGCTGAAAGAATTAACCTTTATAAAAGCCAGAAACGGGGTTTTAGTTCCGGCTCTAAAGGTAAAGAGCCGTTTAACACCTCTGCACTCTACCTTTGATCCCCTTAAAGAGGGAGAACGACTTCCTGATCTATACAGTGGCGCCGGCTACCTGGTCATCTTCGGTATTGGCGCCGGCTACCACATCAATCCCTTTTTAAAAAACAGGCGCATTTCCAATATATTGATCATTGAAAATAATCCAGCTTTCTTACGCAGAGTTATGGAAAATATCGATCTGCGCGCTCTGTTCATGGATCCTCGTGTCCAGCTTCTTGTTAATGAAGAGCCAATAATCATTAAAGAAAATATCCTGACAAACTACTTCCCGGCTATTGCAGGCGATCTGAAAACCCTTACTTTACGGCCTCTTTTCGATCTGGCAGGAAGATACTACGAAGAAGTTCTAAAAGCCATACGTAATGTAATAAGCAAGATAGCTGATGACTATACGGTTCAGGTTCACTTTGGTAAAAAATGGTTTATAAACAGTTTATTCAATCTTCCCAGGGCAGAGAAGTCTGCTCTGGCTATTAAACCGGTGAGGAAAGTGTTGATAACCGGAGCCGGTCCCTCTCTGGAATCACAGTTGGCAAGTCTCAGGCGGATGAGAAAAGAGGCATTTCTGATTGCCTCAGATACCTCTCTGCCTTCACTTATGAGCAGTAATATTGTACCTGATACAGTCATATCCATAGATTGCCAGCAAGTCAGTTATCATCACTTTCTGCAGGGAATGCCATCAAGTATCCCGCTGGTGCTTGACCTGGCATCCCCGCCCCTGCTGACCCGTTTAACCAGCAAAATTATTTTCTTTGCCAGTGCCCATCCCTTTTCCCAGTTTGTCAGCGCAAACTGGCGCAGAATGCCTTATATTGACACTTCGGGAGGCAATGTGAGCCACGCTGCCGTGTCTCTGGCTCATTTCCTGGGAGCGCAGGAGATAAACCTTTTCGGTGTAGATTATTCTTATCCCCAGGGTAAAGCTTATGCACGCAGTACTTACCTCTACCCTTTTTTTCGTTCACAGGAGAATAGAATCGACCCTCTGGAAAGTCTATTTTTCTCCTTTATTATGCGTAATGACCAGATAATCAAAGAGAAAAAAGCAGGAACAGTGCGTTATATAACCCAGCCCATGATAAGCTACCGGCAGCGGCTGGAAAGAGCTTTAGCTGATAGAGGATTACAGATATTTCCCCCTCAGGCAAAAGGACTGCCCATTGAGATTAAACCAGTAGTAAAGCAGGGAAAACGAGATGTTATCGGGCAAATCTTCTCTGCAGGTGCACCCAATTGTGACTGGAAAAGCTTCCTTACTTCTTACCTGGCGGGTGTGAAAGGTTTGCCCAAACCGGTTCAACCACTGGGAAATTACTTCCGTGGATTGAGCGACAGCCAGAGGACTCTCTGGGTTACCCTCTATCCTGCAGCAGCAGCTTTAAAGAATCATTATGCCTACAGAGAGATCTCAGGTGTTGAGCTGCTCGTCCTGGTACGGGAATGGACTGATTCCCTTATCAGCCGCTACTTAGCGTAGATTATTCCCCCGTAACCAACAAAAGACTCTCCAGGCAGTACATCATAACTGGTGCTGTAATCGAGTAATATTCCCTCTTTTACACCTTTCTTCCCGGCAAAGGCGGCAGCTGCCACAGCCCCTCCTACGGAACAGGCCGATTTTTCAGCCAGAGCGCGCTTAATAGCCTCAGTATGGTTTAAGGTTAGTAGAGACTCAATAATTCTTTTATCATTGACCTCCCTGACCCAGCGCACCGCGTTTCTTCCCTGGGGAGCGAATCCATAATTACTCCCGTAATGAGTAAGATCAGTAGAGCCTATAACCGCGATATCCCGCTTTAGCTGGCAGCTAAGTCCGGCCAGTATTTCTCCAAGTTGAATTGCTTCGGCTGCCGGAGCTGCCCGCATAGCAAGCGCCTTTGCCCGGGGGAAGAGGTATTTAATAAAGGGAAGCTGCACCTCTACGGTATTATCAGGGTATCGATCTGCATGCACCGGGATCAGCCCCTTCAAGGTTTTTAAAAGCTCCAAATCAGCAGCTATATTCCCCAGGGGTGTCTCATAGCCTTCTTCTGAAGCAGCCAGGATCCCTCCCCCGGCCGGCAGATGCCCCCCGATTACCACTACTGTTTCACTTTTCCGGTAAATATTCTGCAGAACCTCCAGAGCTATCCTGCCGGAGAATTCCCAGCCGGCATGGGGCACAATCCCGGCCAGAGCCTGGTGCCCGGGTTTCGCTATATTTTTTAAATACTCCTCGATCCACTCTCTGGTTTTCTGCTCAGTTAAAGGATACCAACCTGCCGGCAAGTCTCTTTTTCGCAGTGTCATACCTACCTCCATTTATCTTACTATAGAGAAGAAAAAAAGTATTCACAATATCAATTTTATGGCTATAATAGTAGTATGAAGAAAAAGCTGTTTCTTGCTTACTCTGTTTTTTGTGTGATTTTTATTTTGGGAATCATTTACTTTTCCCTATATCAAACTAAGATCCATAGAGATAAAAACATTACAACCGCTGCTCAACTGTTTGAGGATATTAAAAGCACATCCAGAGCCCTATATAAAATAGATCCCGCTCTTGATTCTGAGCTCTTTAAAGGAACTATGCAGGAGGGCTTAAAGAGACAGAATGAACTGCTCCTTTTATCGATCTATTCACCTAAAGAGGGCATTATCTATCTAATTTCTCGTGATGAAAATTATCTAAAAACATCGCTCCCGGATAAAGAAAAAAGCGTCCAGCCACCTGAGTATAATTACAATTCTCTTACTTCAGTAAAATTCTCTTCCATTTTTTTGAAAAAAGAGTCGGATCAAGGTTATGACGAGCTTCATATCGATGGTCTTTTCACCGTATTGGGCAAGGCAGAGCTTTACACTATTTTGAAGAGTTCCATTTATCTGCTTTTCATCTTTATACTAATAACCGCTCTACTTATCCTTTTTACACTCTTAAGACGAGAAAAGCCCCAAAAATTGGAAATTGAACCGCAAAGCAGAGCAGTTCAAAGTGTTCCGAATGTTCAGGAACCCGAGCCTTCATTGAATACCTGGGTTACTGCCGGTGAAAAAAGTATGTTCTCAGCTCAAACCGGTCTGGTCCTTGCCGGTTATCTGGCAGAGAGGCTCAGGTTTGAAATCGAAAGAGCGGCTTCTTTTGATCAGGATCTGGTTTTTGCTCTCATCGCTCCCGCAAATAAAGAAGAGAGTTTTTTTATTGAATTCAGTAAAGCTATTGCCGACCGCTTTCCCTTCCGCGATTTGATCTTTGAACATGACGACAGCACCTGCGCTATTATTCTTCCGGACAAATCTTTAGACCAGGCTGTAAAGGAATTGGAGAACTTAAGAAATTTATTCCAAAAGAAGAGCTGGCATAAGCAAAGAACAACAATCTCAATTGGCCTCGGCGCCAGAAACGGCAGACTTATCACTCAAGAAATCCTGGTTAGAGAAGCTCAAGTCTCACTGAATAAGGCAATCAAAGAAGGCGGTAACCGTCTGATTGCTTTCAGGGCTGATCCGGAAAAATTCCTCAAGGTTGTGGCTTCAGCGCCCGGATAATCCTTTTCAAAATCCGATTCGGGAAGTCACACTCCGGAACCACGTGCAGAGCGGTACCCTACTCTTCTGCATGATGGTGTGCCCGCTGTCAACCGTGTGTTTCGTTTGCAGCTTCGGCATCGACGCATCTCCGGCTCTTCCATCTCACATGTCTCCACGTATAGACGTATTATCGCACCGAACACAAAAATAAGGTTTCCTTTCCTTTGTCGATAACTTCTCCAAGGGACTGATGACACAGAGTTTGTTACTGCGCGCTACATGAGTATAGATCATCGTGCCCACTCTGTCCCTGCTCCTGGATATTTTCTTTCAAGTGCAGTTGGAAGCGGTACTCCTGCAACAAAATTTCTTCGATCAGCATCATATAAAACTCTCACAGATTTAAGGTGATTTATCAAATCAGGATGTAGAGAAGATGGCAGAAGTGTAACACGGTCTTTGTCTCCCTTACCGGATCTGACGGTAAGTAGTGATTCCTTAAAATTGAGATCTTTAATTCGAAGGCTAAGACATTCATTCAAGCGCAAACCTCCACCATAAATCAGCCGTGATAGCAGCCTGAAAGGATCCTGTAGGTTCTGAAATATTTGTACAATTTCATCCTGATCGAGGACTACAGGAAGTCGTTTCCTGACACGAGAACGTATGGCTTCTGCGATCCCTTCAATCTGTTTATCTAAAACATACCGAAAGGGAAAAAGAAGGGCGTTAAAAGCCTGTTGTTGTGTAGAGGCAGATACTTTTCGATCAACAGCAAGGTATGATAGATACTGTTTAAGATCCTCCTGTGTTATTCCAGCAGGATCTTTATACTTCAAAAACAAGTAAAATCTCCTTATCCATGCAAGATAGGTTTTCTCGGTCCGGTAGGATTTGTGCTGAAGCCTGAGGATTTCACGCATTTTAAGGGTAGCTTTTCCCCACTCTTTAGCTGAAAATGAAAATTGACTGATACGATATGTCAGATTATTTTCTGTTTCCAAAAGTGATTTCGAAAAACCCGTATAGTACCAATGGAGTTTAACTGCTTCCTTTGCTTGGGCTACCTGCCAACCCTCAAATTGCTTCTGCAGATCGACTAAAAATGGATCGAAAGCTTCTTTTTCTTCAAGCCGATGCTTGCTGAAATATTTTTCAAAGTGTTTAATCCATCCAATATAGTAAGGGATACGATTGGATGTAATGTTCGCAGTATGCCCAAGAAACTTTTCGAAGGACATATTCCGGGAAAATTTATTCTGCAGCATATTTATACCTCTCTTCTTATCTGGTCTCATAATATGTAACTGCTGAAATTGTTATACTGCTTCAACAAGTATATTTTGTTTTCAATATCAACTTATTATCGCAACGTTCGATTGCTGATTGTATTTTGGGTGGAACAGGTGATATAATATGTTATGCACGGAAACTTGGAAAGAAGGAGTTGAATTATGTTTAGGATGACAATGCAGATTATTTCATTACTCACTTTGGTGAGTGGTCTATTCGTTGGATGTGCGCACAAGCCATCGACTACCACTTCGGAAACTCAGAATGGTGAGCAGTCTAAATCGATCGTGAAGTCAAGTTCAACAGATGTTGTAACACAAAAATTCCAAATTGTTGAAGTCAAAGATGTCAGTTTTGGTTCAGTCAAACGTTACGATCTACGTGTTCGCGTTGACAGTGTCTTAACCTCTGGTGAACTCGAGTCAGTGTCAAGAATTATTATAGAAAAGCTTGAAGTCACAAAACCTCATAATGCCCTCATAATAGGCTATTATCTTCCTGATTCGGACATAAATGGCCTATACACTGCGGGCAGGGCCATTTGGGCACCATATGGAGATTGGGCAAAGGCCGATGAATCACTCACTGGTAGCTATTCTAAGCATCAACTAAGCCTATCACCGGGCAACGCTACAGGTATCGATCAAGAAAAAGTCAAAGTGTCGGGGCTTTCATTGGAAGAGAAAAAGAAGATTTTCTTCGATTTGGTCGCAGCACAAGATCGTGGAGTTGGTGACGACGAAGCATATGGTATTGTCGCTAAGCAATACAACATGGATGAGTCAATAGTGCGTAAGATCGCGATAGAAGGTATATCTCAGGGCTGGCCTATGCCATAGATTTCTTTTCGTGCATAACATGGCTTTTGGAGTAGACTTCGAGACTGGTACCGGTAACAGTGGATCTATGCGGATAAACTGATACTGCCTTCACCTCGGCGAAGCTGCTCAAAAGATCGTTAGACCGCTTTAAAATAGATAAAAGCCTAATTCGTAAAATATTCTCTTTTAAAATAATTATTAAATTTGACTAAATAACCTTGATTTAATATAATTATTATATAATTATGAAAGAGATTCACTTTGAATGGAATAAAAAGAAAAATGAAGCTAATCTAAAGAAACATGGAATTTCTTTCGAAGAAGCAAAATCAGTATTTTACGATCAGAATGCAATAGAATTTTTTGATGAGGAGCATTCTCACGATGAACAAAGATTTTTACTTTTAGGCTTCAGTGATAAGCTTAGGCTTTTACTAATATGTCACTGCTTTAGGAAAAGTGATTCTAGAATAAGAATTATATCAGCAAGAAAAGCTACAAAAAATGAATCAAAATACTATAGGAGGTGATATCATGAAAGATGAATATGATCTCTCAAAGATGAAATCCAGGAAAAATCCATATGCTAAAAGACTGAAGAAACAAATTACAATAAGATTGGCTATAGAGACAATTGAGTATTTCAAGAAATTAGCTGACGAAACAGGTATGCCTTATCAAAATCTAATTGATCTATATTTAAATGATTGTGCTCAAAAACATAAAAAATTGGAAATAAATTGGAAATAATCCTATTACATAATTTTCGGGTATGTAAAAAGTTGTTGCATTTAAATGATAGCCGTGGTATAATAATCAAACATTCAGCATATAAAGGATGCCCAATACCATGGTTAACGTTGACCGTGAAAAACAGATTGTAAAGGACGTCGCGCGTATCGAACGGTCGTCTTTATCCCCAGAGATTTATATCAAACGCTATGGAATCCCTTTCAGTATTGCACAATTTTACCGCTATCGTTCACGCCTATCCGAGAAAGGCGAAGAGGGATTAAAGGATAGGCGTCAGGATGGAAACAATCGAAAAATAGATAAGGATGAGATTGCTTTTCTTCGCGGCTTTGTCAAAGGCAGGATGATTGTGAGTCCTTCCGAAGCCCAACGAGCGCTGGCTTCGGAGTTTGGGACTACGGTTCATCGCTCTACGATTAGCCGAATATTGAAGAAGATGGAAGTAGCCACAGGGCGGCGTGTTCTTGAGGTTTCGAACAAGGAGCGAGTCTCTGGTGCTGGTTTTGAATTAATTGCCGCCCTGGCTGTGCATCTATGCTGGCCGGAACAAACGGCTCGATTTGTGATGGATGTGATTAATTGCCGGGGTTCAGAGCCACAGCCGGATAATCCTCCGAACAGATACGGCCGGAACTCTAAAGGGCAGTTCACAAAGAGGTACAACCAGCGTGCAAGTGTGCGAAAAATGCGGTTTGCCTCGATTGAGTTGAAACGTTCGAAGAAAGACCTCAGGCGGATGGATATTTTTCACACCAGCACCATAAACCTACAGCGAAAAGCTTTGGCGGTTCTGGCGCTTCCTTTGGTGACCTTAAACGGGCAGGTGCGTACTGTTAACGTAGCCCTCGGTAATGCACTTGAGGGGTTCTGTGGTTTTAACTACAAGCAAGGGACACTGGATCAGTTTCTTCGAGAATTGAAGTATGTTGGAGCTTCGGAATCACTGTTAGGCGGACAGGTTCAGTTTTGGTATGAGACATGGGGCAGGCGCGAGATAAATTTGGAGATGCCGTTTCTTTGCTTCTATATAGACGGGAACACCAAACCGGTATGGTCGACGAAGCGTGTGCGGAAAAACAAGGTAACTATGTGGGGGCGGGTGATGGGATGCCTGGAGCAAGTGTTTGTGCATGACTGTTTTGGACACCCGATTTACTTTGAAACCTATTCGGGGCATGGCCCTATGGGCGTATATACGCTGTCGATGATGGAGAAAGT
>JAUVWI010000031.1 GCA_030604195.1 Spirochaetales bacterium | reverse complement strand
ATGCATCAGGAACCTTTTTTTTGCTTAGATTTCATATCTTTACATGCATTGCTGTAAGGATACTTCCTATAATCACTTTGCGAGAAGGTCTGAATTAATTGATGAGCAAAGTCAATAGGCTATTTCCCAATTAAAGCAGGATTTTTTTCAAGAACAAAAGGATATGTCCGCGCTGTAGACGGTGTGTCGTTTAACCTGTATGAAGGAGAAACCCTGGCTTTAGTTGGTGAATCGGGTTGTGGAAAATCAACTACTGCGAGAGCAATCCTTCGTCTGGTAGAACCGAAGCAGGGAAATATTACTTTCGCAGAAGAAAATGTCTTTTCGCTGAATAAGGGGCGGCTAAAGGAAAAACGCAGGGACATGCAGATGATTTTTCAGGATCCTTATGCCTCACTCGATCCGAGAAGAACAGTTGGTTCGGTTATCGGGGAAGCGCTCAGTATTCATAAAATAACATCGGGCAGGGAAAGACTGTCAAGAATTCTGGAGCTTATGGAGCTTGTGGGTTTAAGACCTGAATATATAAACCGTTTCCCCCATCAATTTTCAGGCGGACAGAGACAGCGCATAGGAATTGCCAGAGCCCTTGCCTTGAATCCAAAACTTTTAATCTGTGATGAGCCTGTGTCGGCCCTGGATGTTTCAATTCAAGCCCAGATTTTAAATCTTCTTGATGAACTCCAGGTAAAATTGAATATGACTTACCTGTTTATCACCCATGATCTGGCTGTGGTCAAACACGTGTCCAATCGAATTGCCGTTATGTATCTTGGCCGCATTGTTGAACACGCCGATAAAACAAATCTATTTGACGCTCCTCTTCATCCCTATACGCAAGGGTTGTTGGCTTCTGTTCCTGTTCCAAATCCCGATTCCGTTCGAAAGAAGAATATCATCAGGGGAGATATACCGAGTCCTTCATCGCCGCCTCCGGGATGCAAATTTAACACCCGCTGTCAGGAGGTTCAGGATGTCTGCAGGAGGGAAGAGCCGGCTCTCAGAGAGGTCAAACCCGGCCATTACTGCAGGTGTCATTTCAGATAGGTTCATAATTTTAAATGGAAAGGAGGTGTCTGTTTTAAGTTTAAGGAGCTAATTGGTGGAGCAGAATTTATTTAAACTCTCTACCAGGAAAAAAAATAGGAGGTCTTAAAATGATTAGTTACCGAGGTGTTTTGTTACGTTCAATGTGTTTTGTATTTGCTATGATTTTAATGATGACTTTCATCATTCCCGATTGCTCTGCAGCCGGGGAGAAGGAAGTTTCGAAGCCCGGGGGTGTGATGAAAATTGCCATGGATGCCGAACCGGTCGGGCTGGACTGTATGGTAAGCAGTGCAACACGTATCACGTCTGTAGCCTGGCATATCTTCGAAACTCTCTTTACTTTCGGAGATAAAATGGATGTGATCCCCATGCTGGCAAAAGATTATTCCATCAGTAAGGATGGCTTGAAATACACCATCAATCTGAGAGAGGGCATCCCCTTTCATAATGGCGGGGAAATGGGGGCTGACGATGTTATTGCCTCTATCAACAGGTGGGGAAAGGTTTCAAGCACCGGCAAGTCCACTTTCAAGAACCTTGAATCAATTACCAAAAAAAGCCAATACCAAATTGAAATAAAGCTGAAAGTTCCTGATGCCCTTCTGCTTTCCTCTCTGGCTATTGAGGCTGCCGGAGCAAATATTGTCCCTAAGGAGATCATTGAAAGCTCAGGAGTAGAACCAATGAAGGAGTATATCGGAACCGGCCCTTACCAGTTTGTGGAATGGAAACCCAACCAGCATATAAAGCTGAAGAAGTTTGAAGACTACAAGCCCCTTAAGGGAGAAGCCAACGGTTACGGCGGGCGGAAAATCGCTCATATCAACGAAATTATATTTTTATTTGTTCCGGACAAAACCGTTGAGGCAGCCGGTGTAGAAGCCGGAGATTTCGATTACGCTTACGCTGTTGACTCGGAAGAATACGAAAGGCTCAAGATAACCCCCGGGGTACAGGCAGTCGTGTCTCCGCCCAGGGCCTGGCTTGCTTTTGTGATAAATAACAAAGAAGGAATCATGGCCAATAAGAAAATGCGGCAGGCTGTTTTGGCGGCTCTGGATATGGAACCGATCCTGCTTATTTCCAGGGGACATAGAGATATCTGGAGAATGGATCCCAGCCTGAACCAGAAGGAGACTATCTGGTGGAGCAATAAAGGCAAAGAATTATACAACCAGAATAACCCGGAAAAAGCCAGAAAGCTTTTGGAAGAAGCCGGATACAAGGGTGAAACAATCCGCTGGCAGGCAAGTTATGAAGGCTATTACAATGCGGCTCTTGTTGCCAAGAGCCAGCTTGAAAAGGTCGGGTTGAAGATAGAGCTGAATAAATACGAACCCGCTACGGAGTCCTCCAGGAGAAAGGATCCAAAGCTATGGGATATGAGTGTCACCGGTTATACCAAGAAGGCAGATCCCTTGTTGGGCAGCTTCATGAAATCTTCCGTGGCTGGCTGGTGGCAAAATGACGAAGTTGAAGAGCTTAAAGCCCAGATGAGAATTGAGACTGATTTTGAGAAGAGGTATGCCATGATGGAGCGCATCCAGGAACTCTTCTATGAGGATGTGCCTTACATAAAACTAGGAGATTACGCCACTTTCAGGCTGCTCAGCAGCCGGGTCAAGAATTTCAAGAATCTTTCCAATATCTTTTTCTGGAATGTCTGGCTGGAGGAGTAATAGTACAGGCATATAAGGATTCCCCCCGGATCTCATTTTTCTCGGGGGGAATCTATTAATTTTTAGGAGTAATCAGATTTGAAGAATTATCTGATCAAACGAATACTTTCCCTTATTCCGGTAATGCTGATTGTCGCTTCTCTTGTATTTACCATTCAGCATTTAACGCCCGGAAACCCGGCGGATGTCATTCTTGGTGACGAGGCATCACCGGAAGAGGTCAGAGAACTTGAGCATAGAATGGGATTCGATAAACCCATCATAGTGCAGCTGGGAATTTGGTTTTCACACCTTCTAAGGGGTGATCTGGGAGAATCCATATACTATAACAAGCCGGTCACTCAGATCCTGTTCGCTCACCTTATTCCCACCCTACAATTAACCCTGATGGCAATGACGGTAAATATTATGCTGGGCTTGACCACGGGTGTTTTTGCTGCGGCCTTTCATAACACCAGGGTGGATAACGTTTTAATGTTTTTTGCCTCTATTATAGTGTCCCTGCCCATCTCGTGGATCGGACTTGTGCTCATGTTGGCATTTTCCCTTTATTTACCTATTTTCCCGGTTTCCGGCTATGTTTCTTTTTTAGAGGCGCCCCTGGCGAGCATGTTTTACCTGACCTTGCCTGCTGTAACCATCGGCGCGGGCGCTGCCGCGCGTCTGTCCAGAATGACCAGGGCAAACATGCTGGAGGTGCTACGAAGCGATTACATACTGGCAGCCAGAGCCAAGGGCGTTGGAAAGTTGATGATACTTTTCAAGCATGCCCTGAAGAATTCTTTTATACCGATTTTAACAGTTATCGGATTGTCTCTGGCCGCCATGATGGGCGGGGCCGTGGTTTCCGAGCAGATATTTGGAATCCCGGGTATGGGTAAATTGCTGATCTTCGCTGTTTTTAATCGGGATTATCCCATTGTACAGGGAATCGTCCTGTTTATTGCTTTTATCTATGTATTCATCAATTTAATTATTGATATTATCTATGCGCTGGTCGATCCCAGGATTGCTTATGAATAAAGATTACAACCCTTTTGCCTCCTATTTGTCAGAACTTAAGAAAACCGGGAAAAGACTCTATAAAAACAAGGGTGCGACAATTGGAGGAATAATGCTCCTGGTTTTTATTTTGGTGGCAATTTTTGCTCCTATTATTGCGCCTCATGATCCTAACCTGATAAAAGCCACTCTGAAATTGCAGTCCCCATCAAAGGACTATCTCTTCGGCACTGATGGGCTGGGAAGGGATGTTTTAAGCAGAATAATTTTCGGTGCCCGGTTGTCACTTCGAATAGGCACTACGGTTATCCTGACCTCGACTCTACTCGGCACCCTGCTCGGTCTTCTGGCAGGATATTATAAAAAAGTAGACAACATTCTCATGCGGGTTCTGGACGGTTTCATGGCCTTTCCTTCCATAATACTCAACATCGGGATCATGGCCGCGTTAGGGCCGAGTGTGCGGAATGTTATTATAGCGCTGACTTTCAGTTACACCCCTAGAATGGCCAGGATTGTTAGAAGCGCCGTACTGGTCCAGAAAGAGCAGCAGTATATCGAATCTGCAAGGGTTCTTGGCGCCGGGGACATAAGGATTTTTTTACACATACTGCCGAACTGTATGGCTCCGATTATTATCCAGGCTACAATGATTTTCGCATACGCAATTCTTGCCGAGGCTTCTCTTAGTTTCCTTGGCGTTGGCGTGCCTCCCGAGATTCCGAGCTGGGGGAATATCCTGGCCCAGGGGAGATGCTACATCAGGCGTGCACCCTGGATAACACTCTATTCTGGTATGGTCATTTCTGCTGCTGTTTTGTCGGTGAATCAGTTTGGTGATGGTCTAAGGGATATACTGGATCCTAAACTGCGAAGGTAATACATTCTATTGGAGATAATAATGAAGAGTAATGCAAAAATGGAGAATATGGAGCTTGATTTTTTTACACGGGAGCTTTTTGACGAACTGTTTGCACCCGGCACCGCAAGTTCCGGAGTCACTAAAGAAGAGATTGCTGAAATGCGCAACACCCTGGATAAGCTGAAGCAAACTGAGCTTACCCAACCTATCCTTGATTTCTTTTCACGGCTCCTGGAGTTCCGTCGCCGGCAGTCTATCCTTCCCCAGGACCTGGGATTGAGCAATGAAAATCTGCTTGTCCTGGCTAAGCATCATGAGGAAATCGACGAACATGAAGTCACCGTAGGCGGTAGAATAAACCGTGCGCTTCCTATTGTCGAAGTTGCCAACGAACGGGTGAAAGACTACCTGCTTCGAAAGGAGGCCGAAGCGGCGAGCGGTATTGAACTTTGGGATCAGATCCAGGAAAATGTGGTACGGATCATGGACAAGCTCAATATGAGCGAAGAAGAATGGCATTCCTATAAAGGACAGCTCAAATACGCCATAGATTCCGTTGACACACTTTCAAGAGTCATCGACCTTCCCTCTTCTGCAATTAAGGATGTTCTTAGGGTTACCCAATCCTACCGCATGCGGGTAACCCCCTATTACGCAAGCCTCATCCAGCCCGGAAGGGTCAATGACCCTGTTCTTATACAGTGCGTGCCTACCGGTGAAATGGTGGACAATGTGGGTGAAGAAATCCCGCCGGTCGCCGCGGATCATTCACCGGCTCGTCTGATCGATCAGTTCTATCCCAGGGTTATCACTATTAAATCAACAAACATGTGCGCCATGTATTGCACTCATTGTCTTAGAATTGCACACATCGGAAAAAAGGACAGGATCTACTGTAATGAGGCATACAGGGAAGCTCTTGATTACATCAGGAAGAATTCCTTTATTCGCGACGTTCTGATAACCGGCGGCGATGTATTTGCCTTGCCCAACAATATGATCAAGTTTCTTCTTGATGAGCTCGACTCAATAGACCATGTTACCGTGAAGCGTCTTGGCACCCGCATCCCGGTCACGGCGCCCATGAGGTTAGATAATGAGCTGCTCGATATACTCAGCAAGAGCAACGATAAAAAACCGATTCGCGTGGTTACTCAGATCAATACGGCACAGGAAATTACTCCCGTGAGCAGGGAGGGCTTTAAGAAGCTCTCGTCCAGGGTAATGACAGTTATGAATCAGGCAGTGCTTCTTAAGGGCATCAATGACACCCGCGTGAAGATGTGGAAGCTCTGCGAGACCATTCACGAGGCTTATGTTCGCCCCTATTATGTTTTCAACTGTTCCTATAGAAATACTCAATTTGCACACCTGCGCGTTCCCGTTGAGATCGGCAGGGATATTATTGAAAGCATGTATGGCAACATCTCCGGCGACGCCATACCGCGCTATATCTGTACGGCGGGCGGCAAAGTGCCAATGCACCGTGACAACGTTGTCGGTCATAAAGATTCAGCAGTAACCTTAAGAAAACCCTGGTCCGGTGAGGAGGTTGATTATCCGGACGCAAACCCTGAAATATACAGGAAAACAGATTTCGCTTTCGCCAGGTACAAGGATTGAATATGGAAACCGCTCCTATAGAATATCTGGAGGAGAAGCGCAATGAAATGCTTGAGCTTTTGAAGGACCTCGTTTCAATACAGAGCGGCACTTACAATAAACCGGGTGTCAATCGGGTCTGCAATGTTGTGTTGAAAGCAATAGAGGATCTTCCCGTCAAAACAACACGCCTCGAACATGAACAGTACGGAGATACCCTGATCCTGTCCGGCGACTCGGCAGGTGATTCCGGCAACATTCTAATGGTAGGTCATCTGGATACTGTATTCCCTGCGGATACGGATTTCAACCGCTATCGTGAAGATGAAAAAAACGCCTATGGACCGGGTGTTATTGATATGAAAGGGGGTATCGTTGCCGCAATCTACGCCCTCAAAGCGCTCGATTCCTGCAATATGCTTGCCAAAATACCGCTAAGAGTGATCTTCAATTCGGATGAAGAAATCGGTTCTCCCGTATCCCGTGAGATCATTGCCTCAGAAGCACAGAAAAGCGCCATGGCTCTGGTTCTTGAATGCGGCGGTATGAACGGGGAAGTGGTCACGGGTCGAAAGGGTCGCCTGGGACTGGAGATCCACGTGCGGGGGAGGGCGGGACACGCAGCCAACCCCTCGATAGAAAAGTCCAGCGCAATATTGGCGCTTGCTCACAAAATCATAGACATCGAATCTTTAAACAACACTTTCCCGGAACTGACCGTTAACGTCGGCTGCGTAAAAGGCGGCATCACCCCGAACAGTATACCGGAAACCGCTATGGCTACTGTGGACATTCGTTTTAGTACTGAAATAACACTTAAGGCTATTATGACCAGGCTTGAAGAGATCAATAATCGCCTCGATGGGGCCGGTACAACGAGCCGCCTGGTTGAGGTAGGCAATCGTCCCGCAATGGCGGCAACCGAACGAAACAGAGAACTGTTTCACATTGTTGCCGAAGCAGGTGAAAAGCTTGGCATAACTGTGGTTGAAGAATTCCGTTCAGGCGGTTCCGACGCAAATATTATAGCCGCTGCAGGCACTCCGGTAATCGATGGATTGGGACCCATAGGCAACAATGATCACAGTGATCGGGAATATATGGTTAAGGATAGCCTGCTTGACCGGACAAAACTTCTTGTCTCAATTATAGAACTGAGCCGCCAACGTCTCCTGTCAGGAAAGCTTTTCCGGCAGTCTGTTTGAAGGGTCGGTTTGAAGGGATTCCCATGGATATAACAGCAATTGAAAGCACATTCCGCCCTGCGCCCGACCTGAAGTGTTCGGCCGCTGCCGGTGGCATGGTAGCAACCGCGTTTCCCCTTGCAACCAGGGCCGGGGTCGATATGCTGCGCAGAGGCGGGAACGCTGTTGATGCCGCGTGTGCCTCGGCCTTTGCCCTCGGTGTTTGTGAACCTCAGGCAAGCGGCGTTGGCGGAGAATCAAACGCTATTGTTCACATAGACGGCATGACTATAGCTGTAGACGGATCGAGCCGCGCCCCCGGGCGGGTTGATATCAGCTCTGTAAGCAAGGAATCACTTAGCGTTGGCTACACCGGGACCTCGGTTCCCGGTACGGTTGCCGTATTAGGACATCTCCATCGACGTTTTGGCCGTTTGAAGTGGAATGAGGTCTTAGAACCAGCGATTAATATTGCTGGAGAGGGATACGAAATAACTCAACTTCAGCATAGTCTTCAGATACGGGAACTGCCCCTGTTTATGAAAATACCCTCGTTATCCGGCGCCCGCTATTTCCTGAAAGATGGTTTGAAACCCTTTGAAACAGGAGAGCTGTTCACTCAACCGGAACTTGGGTTGCTTCTACAGGAAATTGCAGATTTCAGTCCGGAGTACTTCTACACAGGAAAACCCGCCCGGTGTATTGACCAGGATATGCGTGCAAATGGAGGATTTCTGAGGTCCGATGATCTTGGAAATATTCCCTGGCCTGTTGAGCGCACTCCCATTACGACCATGTATCGAGGATTAAAAGTTGCAACCCTGCCGCCATCTTCCGGGGGAAGAATGCTGCTCTTTACCCTTGGAGCCCTGGACCGCTGTTCGCCGGCGCTCATTGCCGAACAAAGCCCGGAAACATATCTATTGCTGGCCGAAATATTCAAAACGGCAATGCAGTTAAACGAAAAAGATACTCCTCACCCCAATTATTACTCCTCAGAGGGTGATATCATGCTCTCCGGAATATCTGCAGATAAAAGTGTCCGGAGAATAATGCGAAAGTTCTTTCCAGATGCCGGCGGAGAAACCACGCATCTTTCTGTGATGGACTGCCATGGCAATGTTGTGGGCATTACCCAGTCAATAAATCTTGTTTATGGAACTAAAGCAGCCGCTGAGGGACTTGGATTTCTTTATAATAATTACCTTATCGATTTGAATCGGGATGACCCGGGACATCCCCACTACTTCAAGCCCAATGCTCCTTCGTCATCTTCCGTAGCGCCTGCAATCATCTTTCATAAAGATTCTCCCTGGATGGTGGTCGGCAGTCCCGGCAGCCAGCGAATTTTCACAGCAATCAGCCAGTTCTTGATCAATGTAATAGAGCGAAACATGACCATATATGAAGCAATGAAAGAGCCGAGAATGCATTGCTCTGTAAACAACCTAATAAGTATTGAAGCTGACCGTTTCCCTGCAGCCGTTATATCCCGTTTAATTGAAGCAGGATATGAAATCGATAAACGGGAACCCTGGAGTTTCTATCTCGGCGCGATTCAGGCCGTTCTTAAAATGCAGTCAGGCAATGGTTTTCAGGGGGTCGCCGAGATCAGGAGGGACGGAACGGCTGAGGGAATATAGGAGGCGGAATGTTGATCCGGGCAATACCGCTCTAATACTTTTTATTTTGTATTTTTCTTCCTATCTACTTTTTTGTAATCTAAGTATCCTTCCATATCACAGAGATGTTTGATAAGATATTTTTTAGCCAATTTTAAATTGCCTTTTTTCAAGTTATCCAATATTAACCTGTGATGTTCAATAGCTCCCTCCATCACAAAAATCTGTGAGTATATATGAAACTCATATATAGCATCAAAAGCTACTAAGAGTACTTTGTTTTTACCTGCTTGAATAATGCTTCTATGAAATTCCATATCATACTTCATATATTGTGATAAATTGCCTGTATGTTTCTTCATTTTTTCAATAAGTGTTTCTAATTTGTCGATATCTCTTTTATTGTGATTTTTACAGGCAAGCTCAATTGCAGGAAGCTCAATTGCCATTCTTGTAAAATATATATCATCTAACGAAACCCGTAAGTAATCTTTAGGCATTATATGCGGGGGTATTTTCTTCATGCTGAACTTTTTTACGTATATGCCGGAACCAGGTTTTATTTCTATCATGCCTATCTCTTCCAATTTTGCAAGGGCATCCCTCAAAGTTCCACGGCTCACTTTAAATTTATCGCTTAAAATACGTTCTGCAGGAAGCCGTTGACCGTCTTGATATACTTTTTGAGCAATTAAAGAAATAATTTCTTTTACTATTTCATCTTTTAGAAGAACTTTATTTATCATAGAATCTTATCTTAATGATTATTATTTTAATGTCAATTAGAAACTATTTCTACCTATCACATCTATAACTGATAAAATATTTTTTCCTGAATGAAACTCCGGGTCCTGGAATTTACAGGCAGGGGGGATATCAATGGGCCTGCCATTTGTTCCATCCATATTTTGATATGGGCCCCAGTTGGTTTTTTGATTCAAATAATTCCCAAAATAAGCATTATGAACATCTTTAAACCTGTTAAGAAATTCCTTATCTTTTACTCTTTCGTATGCTGAAAGCAAAGCGAGCATGGCTTCAGGTAAACCCCACCAAGGCATTGT
Organism: Spirochaetales bacterium; assembly: GCA_030604195.1. GTDB lineage: Bacteria > Spirochaetota > Spirochaetia > SZUA-6 > DRHE01 > DRHE01. The sequence continues at coordinate 28,822 of JAUVWI010000031.1, read as the reverse complement.
ATTGTTTAATGGTGTTCCTGTTCTGCTATCAATTGTTTTATAAAATCCGGGAAAATTACTGTTCCAGCCCCTCTCTATATTCCACAGGATAAGTTTGGGACAAATATCATTTATACGGGAGCATAATTCAGGATAGATGTTTATTTTTTCCGCTAAGCGGGAAAACTCTAATGCAAAACTGGAAAATTCAATTGCATGACCGGGATCAATAACATTACCGCCATTCTCCTCGACATAGGGGCGACTATCCGGAGTAATATATTCAATTAAAGCGCCTACGTCCTTAATGTAGTAGTTATCGAGAATATGTTCTATTATTTTTGCTCCGATATAAAGATAGGATCTGTCATTAAGGTGTTTTGCAAATTCATTAGAAAGGTCCAGGGCGACAGACCACGGGTTTTCCGATATTCTTTCATCATCTATTGGATCAGGCTCAAGAGTGATATAATTCTTTTCCAAAGCAGTAATAACTTCTGAAAATATCTGTTTTGCCAGCTTAATACATTTATTATCTCCCGACCGAATACCATATTCTAAAAAACCGAAACATGCATGGAGATCGCTGTAACTCTTGTAATCCTTAGGACGGGAGCATCTATCGGTTGTTTCAGTACCGTTTTCATTTGCCATAAAAGGGAAAAATCCGCTATTTATTTGCCTGTGTTTTTCCATTGCTTTTATTGTATGCAAAGCAAATGTCATTAATTCATCATGATATTCAGGAAAATAGTCTGCAAACCTTGAAAAAACTCCGGCTCCCCTTCCGTTTATCCAGGAATATGAGAAAAGATGATCTTCTAAAAATTCTTTTCCGGTAATAGAGTTATAACCGGTTTGGACTCCGGGAAAATCAGGAAACTTTCTGAATCGTTCAAGGAGAAACTTTACCCTGATAATCAAATAATACTCATACTGTTCAATGAGTTTACTATCCAGTTTGAGATCATCGATAAGTGCAACAGGTAGATTAGTCATTATGATAAAAGCTCCTTTTCAGCTTGTGCAACGACTCTATCTATTGCATTAATTTTATCACTATCAATGATAGGTTCCGGTTTTTCTTTCCAAATAGACTTTGCTTCTTCATAGGCCTTATTATTCATACCTTTTATTCCTTCAGAATGCACACTTTCCCAGGTTTGGGTTTCAAAAAGGTTCGAGAAAAAGATCTCGTCTTTAAAATGTTCTGCTGTATGCATCTCGCTTAGATAATTCCCTCCTATACCTACTTTGCGGATTGTATCTAAAGCCAGAGTGCGATCATTAATTTCGATAGGTTTAAGAGTACTTCGCATATAACTGATAACTTCATTATCTATTACAAGCTGCTGGGGAGAAAAAGTGAGAGCATTTTCGAGATGTCCCACTGTCCCTATACCGACAGCCCCTGCCAGCACCGGAAAAACAGTGCTCATTGCCTTTTCAATGCCTGTTTGTACGTTAATAAAACAGCTATCCGTTTTCCCGCCATGCACTCCGCTTGGGCAGCCGTAATACTCTGATATCATCTGAACTCTGGCAACTAAAAGTGGCATCCTTTCTGCGCTTGCGTATCTGAAAAGACCTGATTGCATATCGAAATAGGACGGAATAATATCAACGCCGACAGCAGCATTTTCATCTATAGCATAAGCCAGCACAACAGCGCTTAAAGTTTCGGCAATGCCTACAGCTAAATTTCCGGCTGCAGTCACAGGTACTGTGGCTCCACCATTGGGCATAGTATCTAAAGTCTGTGGAAAACCACGCTTTATATATTCAATAAAGATTTCCACCATATTATTATCAAAACAGAGCGGAGAACGTGCCTCTGCGTATCCCACCAGGATGGGCTCTTTCTTTAAGGTTTCCATACTGCCCTTTATAATTGTTCCTATTTCAATAAGGTACGGGATATCCTGTTTTTTAAATGTTTCAACACCACCGAATTTGGTAGTGTATTTTGCAAGCTCAGCGGCCATTTTTACAGGTCGTATTTCATACGGTGTTTCCTGGTCGGATACGGGAAGACCTGTGTAATCGATTGAATCCAGTTTGTTCACCATGTTTATCGATCGATGAACATCATCCATATTGGGGCTTCTGCGTCTGCCTTCCAGATCGTAAATATAACAACAAAAACCGCCGCTGCTTGCAGTAAAATCCGGATGTATCTTATGCTTCTCTTTGCGAAATCTTATATGTGAATAACGCACAGACATTTTCCCCGGAACGCGCTCAGGATTTTCATAATCTTTTCGCATCTTATCCACATATTGCTGCATAATTTTTTTAGGGAACTTAACGACCATAGAGTTTTCATCAATCTTGCAGCCGGCCTTTTTTAAATAATCATGTGCTTTTTCGCTGTCAATTTTCATCCCTACTTCCTCAAGGATTGTAATTGAGGCCTGGTGAATCTTTTCCATTTCGTCTTGTGTCAATACTCTAATTGGTTCCAACAGCATATCAAGTCCTTTCGATATCTTAAAAAGCAATATTCGTATTGGTAGAGTTAATATACCAAAAAAGATATTTTGTCAAGAAAGAATATTTACACTCGAAAAATATTACTATAATTTATAACTACAGGAGGTATTCTCAATGGATTCATTTGAACGAGTAAAGCGATGCTTTGCTTTTGAAAAAACAGATCGCCCCCCTGTTTGGGATTGGATAAGAAATGACACAATTATTGAGCATTTCACAGGAAGAGCTTTAACTGTTGAAAATGGCAGGGCCTCATGCATGGAAACATATAAAAAAGTTTTAGATGCGACAAAACAGGAAATGAGATTTCCAGAAAAAGAAAGAAATTATTTTGACAGTGATGGAAAACGCTTCAGGCAGCAAAGATGGACAAGCTGGATGGATACGGATCCTGCTATGCTGGAGCAGGAGAGCTTAGTATCGGGTATTCGCTTCAAGATCAGTGAATATTCAGGCTGGAATCAGTCTGCTCAAAAAAAACTGGATTTAATACTCGAAGATTGGCGGGAAAAGCAGAAAGAAGCAGATCAGGTTATGGTATTCCCCTGCATAGGTCATGTCGGACTTACAGAGGCATATGAATATACAAACGGCATAGAGCGTTTTATCTACCTTATGTACGATGAGCCTGATTTAGTTGCAGATTTTCTTTCTTTGCTGTACCAGAAAACCATGGATCGCCTCTCTCATTTACCGGAAAGCTTTAAACCTTTTGCTGTTTTTATTGGTGAAGATCTTGCTTATAAAAACGGCCTGCTTTTTCCACCTCAATTTCTGCATAATCATTTCTTGCCCTATTTATCAAAAATAATAGAAGCATACCATGCTATTGGTGCAAAGGTTCTCTTCCATTCGGACGGCAATCTCTGGGAAATAATGGACGATCTTGTTGATGCCGGTATTGATGGAATAAACCCTATTGAAGAGCTGAGCGGTATGACTGTGAAGGACTTAAGAAAACGGTATCCCGAGCTTGTTCTCTGCGGAGGACTTGATGTAAGTAGTCTTTTTGCGCATGGATCACCTGAAGAATGCTACAATAAGACCATTGAAAATATACAGGCTTCACCAAGAGGTTATATAGTCGGCGGTTCTGCTGAAATTCACACTGCTGTCAGGCTTGAAAATTACCTGGCAATGCTAAAGGCGGTAAAGGACAGCTCTAATAGCGGAAAATAAGCAAATTGTTATCCATGAATTGCTTTTCGACTTCATTCCCGGGGTCCATCGAAAATCCTTTATAAGCCGCCTGAGACTGATCTGTTTTATCTTCTGTGAAAGCAGCGGCCAATTAATAGAGTAAATAATTTTATTTTCTCTTGACAGAATGGGTGTATTGGTATAACATATGAACCAATAAATTGGGTCACTGATTTGTCCAATTTTATATTGGAAATTAGAGAATTTATCTCCTGATTTTATCTTATTCAGAAGAAAGGAGGTTATTATTAGAAAAATCAAGGGATTTTTATTAAAAACTAAAGAGTGCAAAAGGAGTAAAGAATGAAAAAGATAGTTACGGTTCTCATCATTTTCTTGCTTTCACTTCCCCTGTTTGCGGGCGGTAAGCAAGAAAAACCTGCAGGCCCACAGAAGCTCATCTTTTGGAGCTTCCTGGATCAGGATTACCCGGGAATGTATCCGTTCTATAAAGAAAAGCTGGCCGGGTTTAATGAGAAGTTTCCCGATGTTGAGATCGAATTTGTGCCTATTCCTTATGAGGGGAGTGATGCCAAGTACTTGGCCGCGTTTGCCGGTCGCCAGAATGCCCCGGATATATTCGTTGGCAAGGTGCCATACTTTGCCGGGGGTTTAAAAGTTGCTGATCCAGCTCCGGATGATATAAACAAAGCCTGGGGGGAAATTATTGTCGACAAGATCGGGCCGTATCTCCAATGGGAAGGTCGTTACTACGGCTATCCTATTGAGGCGGATCTTGGTATGATGTTGTATTATAACACAGATGCCTTCAAATCCGCAGGTTTGGATTCTGATGATCCTCCGGAGACCATGGACGAGTTACTTGAGTATGCTAAGAAGCTGACCGATGCTGGCTACGTAGGATTCGGCGTCCGATATTTGGGCAATCCCCGGGGCATAGCCGACAAATGGCTACCTTTCTTACACTCCTGGGGCGGACAAGTATATTCTGATGACGGTACAACTTCAGAGGGCTACCTGAACAGCCCGGAAGCTATTGAGTCTCTTCAATTCTATGGAGACCTGGTCCAGAAGCATGGGGTTTCCAGCATCACAATTGGCAAACCAATGCAAGCCTTTACCCGTGGACAGGTAGCCATGTTTTTCCGTGAGGCCTGGACAGTGGGTGTGCTACGAGACTCAGCACCTGATTTGAAATTTGAAGTAGCGCCAATTCCTGAGAAGAATGCCAACCCCGGTATCAGCCTTTTCTTTTCTCAGGCTATGATGGTCTACAAATTCAGTCCGTTAAAGGATCTTGCCTGGGAATGGATGCGTCATATGACTTTGAATGAGACATTCGACATGGAGCTGGCTGAAATCAACGGCACTCTACCCGTGCATAAGAAGAATTTTGCTAAAGATTATGTTACCAGACGCCCGGACTATAATGCTGAAATGGAGATTCTAAACAATCCTGCCAGTTTCTACTATGATACACCTTTTGTCAACGAAATAGCCTTCAGGCTTGGCCAGGCGGTTGAGGAAGTGCTTTTTGGGCAGAAGACCGCTGAACAGTCGCTTAATGATGCTGTGCCTGATGTAGACGAGATACTGAATAAATACAAGCCCGAATAGAAAGGATTGTATATCTCTTCTATTGGCCATAAATTTAATCAAGCGGCCTGACCATGTTGTTGTGGTCAGGCCATTTATTAAACTTGAAGAAGTATCAAGAACTACCAGTAAAAGGATGGGTATCTTAAAGAAATGCTAAATGTGATTGACATTGTACGTGGTAGATCGATTGCAGATCGAAAAATTAGAACAGCCTATCTATTTATCGCTCCAACCATTTTTTTCTTTTCTATCACCTTTATCTATCCAGGTATTTACGCCATTTATCTATCCTTAAGTAAATGGGCAGTCACGGGAGGCTCGGAATTTGTGGGTTTCGCTCAATATATCGACGTTCTGCAGGATAAGATGTTTTGGAAAGCTATAAAGAATACGGTTGTTCTCACACTGATGAGTGTGCCTGCTACTATGGTCCTCGCCCTAATGGTGGCTCTTATCTTTAAGGCTGCCTCAACTTTTCCATTACGTAATTTATTTCGTGCCATCTATTTCCTGCCGGTTATTACCTCTGCAGTAGCCGTTGCTTTTGTCTGGAGTTGGATTTACCAGCCTGAAATAGGTCTCCTGAATGCATTTCTTAAGATTTTTGGCGTAAGTAAGCAGTTATGGATTTCCGGCCCTAAGCAGGTCCTGCCGAGCCTTGCGATTATGAATATCTGGGCGAGACTGGGTTTTGATATGATCATTTTCTGGGCAGGTTTGCAGGGGATTCCTGAGGTCTATTATGAAGTGGCTAGAATGGATGGGGCGGGTCCTTTTACTCAATTCCGAAAAATAACCCTTCCTTTACTCAATCCACAGATTGTCTTAGTCGGAGTTTTAGAGATCATATATGCGCTAAAAATATTTGATTTAGTCTTTGTTGCCACAAGTGGGGGACCTGTAAATTCCAGTAGAGTGGTTGTTATGCATATCTACGATCTTGCCTTTTCCTGGAATAAAATGGGGGAAGCTTCCGTGGTGGCCATCTATCTATTCATATTAATTATGGCTATTTCTATTATTCAGTGGAACCTGGTAAGCAAGAAGGTTGAATACTAATGGTCGGCAAGATGAAAAAATATAGGACTTTCGAAAAAGGAACTACCTCAGAACGTTTAGTTAAAATAAGTTTTTACAGTATTATTATCCTTGGTTCGACAATTATGGCTTTCCCCTTTGTGTGGATGATCTTCACCTCCGTAAAACAACCCGATGAATTATACAGGCTCCCCATAACCCTACTACCGGACAATTTCTTTAATTTGGAAAACTATATAGAGGTATTCAAGCGGCAGAATTTCCTGCTCTTCTTTCTCAATAGCATTATCATTTCAGTAGGCTGCACTACAGCCACCTTGTTCTTTTCATCATTATCGGGCTATGCGTTTGCTAAATTTGAGTTTCCCGGCAAGAATATTTTCTTTTTCGTTTTTATCCTGGCAGTTCTGATGGTCCCCTTTGAAGTCATTATTATACCGCTTTATCTTTTCTTTAACCGTATCGGGCTTGTTGATACGTACCTGGGAATCATGGGCCCAAGTTTATTAAGTGCTTTCGGTGTATTCATAATGCGGCAGTTTATTGTATCAATTCCTTCTGATTATATGGATGCCGCTCGAATCGACGGTTATTCAGAAATTGGCATTTTTATAAAGATCATTCTACCTATGTCAATTCCAGCCATAGCAACTTTAGGTACTATCAAATTTATTTGGACCTGGAATGATTTTCTGTGGCCCCTGGTCATGGTCTCCACCGAAAAGATGCGAACAGTAATGCTTGGCCTTGCCACGTATACGGGTATGTGGCATACCGAGTTTACTGTTGTTACAGCCGCAGCTTTTCTCAGTGTCATTCCCTTGTTGGTTGTATTTTTGTTTTTACAGAATTTTGTTATCAAAGGAATGACCATGACGGGACTTAAAGGTTAAGATTTTTGGAAACGAAGTATTCATTAATCTACTCGATAAACAATTAATAGAGATCTTCAGCGTAGGAATTTAATCAACCATTGATAGGAGGAGGAATGCTGCGATTAAAAGCTGAACTGTTAAAAGAGGATGATTTTAATTCAATTCATCAAGGCTCACTTAAAATAATGAAAGAAGTGGGGATTGAAATCAATCATAAGCGAACAAGGGAACGTTTGGCCGAAATAGGCTGTAATGTTGTAAATAACGACCGAGTCAAATTCCCTAATAACCTTGTTAAAGAGTTTATACGGGAAATGAAGATTCTTGGCCAAGAAAAGATCAAGAAGCTGAAAACAATAAAAAGACCGCGGTTAATCCCCCATGCAACCGGTCAAGCTCTCTTTGCTCATGATCTGGATTCCGATGAAATAAGAAAAGCGATAAAAGCAGATTTAATCCAGGCAACCAGACTTGTCCGCCTTCTCCCTGGGGTATATCTAGGGCATCCATCCTTTATTCCTCAAGATGTTCATCCCCTTGTAAGGGATATTCATACATTATCCATAGTTGCTCGGTTTCATCCGAATTCGCGAGAAGTTGAAATATTCAGTGAAAAAACTATAGTGTATTTCTTAGAAATTGCTGAAGTTATACGCGGAGATAAAGAGAAAGTTCTCAAAGATCCTCCCTTCTCATACCATGCCTATGGCACATCACCTTTTCGATTTGGAGATGAAGGCCTTAAAATTCTTTGGCAGTTAATTGATTCAGGTGTGCAAAATGGTATCAGTGTAGGACATGCTATGCCTGTTCTAGGCGCTTCTACTCCTATTACCCTGGCCTCATACCTTGTTGCCCTTGCGGCGGAAGGATTGATAGCTGCTATCTTAAATAAAGCAATAACCGGAAAGACACGCTTCTTTCTCGGTGGACCATGTGCCCTGGACATTAAGACTTTTTCCTCTGTACAAAGCTCTCCGGAAGCGGCTCTCCTTAACCTGGCATCCTTAGAGCTGGCACGATACTATGGAGATCCGGAACCTTTCTACCCCTATGCTCTAAGCACGGATGCCAAGTTTCCGGATGTCCAGGCGGGTTTAGAGAAGGCTTATAAAGTAATCTTGGCCTTAGCCTCAGGGAGCAGGGAAATTGTAACTGGACTCGGAGTCTTAGCTCAAGCCTCTGCGGTAAGCGTCCCTCAAATATTAATAGACTATGATTTCTGTATGATGTGCAACAGAATGCTGGAAGGGATCGCTATTACCGAAGATAAGCTGGCCTTGGATTTAATCCTCAAAAAAGGACTACAGGCTGATTTTATCGCTACAGAGCACACGGTTACCCACTATAGAGAAGAAATATTTGTGCCACAGTGCTTTGACCGGCGTGCCTTATCCTCTTGGAACCTGGACAGAAAGGGAATGCTGGAACATGCTAAAGAGAGGGTAAGAGAACTCTTAGCCCCGGAACCGGAAGAGTTCTTAACGGAAAAGCAGATTAAGGAGATCAAGAAAATCGTTAAAAAGGCGGAAGCACAACTAACCTGATCTTCTTTTTTATCTTAGGAAGGTCATTTAATGAGAATTCATTTTAACGGATAAAATCATGTTTTTCTTTTGAAGAAACGGATCGTCCTCCTATATGGGATTGGATTCGCAATGATGTTATTATCGAGCATTTTACAGGACAGGATCTTTTGGTGAAAAGAGGGAGTCTTTTATGACTCGGATGGTAGGCGATTTAGGCAGGATCGCTGGACGAGCTGGATGGATGCTGATTCTAATCCGCTTGAGCAGAGATGCCTAACCTCAAGCATTCGGGAAAAAAGTTAGTGTAATTTGATTATGCAAGGAGAATGTATGAATTCAAGGGAACGAGTTGTGGCGGCGATTACCCATCAGCAGCCCGATAGAATACCTATGGATGGATACTTCAGTAATGATGCCTGGAATAAACTGAGGAGTTATTTTGGAACTCAAAATGACGAACAGATCAGGGAGAGTTTAGGCCTCGACTTTCGCTACTCGGTATTAGAACCGAATGGGGTCTTTGCAGAGCGAGCGATCTCGTCTCCATGTCAGCTTGATTTAGGTATGGGGCGGAAAAATCTGGTCATTCCGCTGGAGAACGGCAGCTTCAAGGATGAATATGGCATCTGTCGTAAAGCTGATTCAACCGGGCAATTCTTTCAGTATACCTATCATCCACTAGCAGAGGCCGGGCTGGAAGAGGTAAGATGCTATAAATTCCCAGACACTTCGGCACCCGAGCGATATGAGAGTATCCGTGCCGATGTGGGTAGCTATAAAAAGAAATACTTCATCATATTAGAGCTTTGGAATATATTTAAAACATCGTGGGAATTGCGGGGCTTTGACCGTTTTATGATGGATCTACTATTAGAACCTAAGCTGGCGGAATTCCTTGCTGATAAGGCTTTAGAGCACCGTATTGAGCAATCCAGGCATGTGATGCACTGTGGGGTGGATATGATCATGATATCCGGTGATATTGCCATGCAAGAACAGATGATGCTATCTCCTGAAGTTTGGAAAAAATACTTCAAACCCCGACTACGAACCTGGTTACAGGAGGTTCGACGAGATGGGGATATCTACTTCATGTTTCACAGTGATGGGGCAATGGAATCTATCTTCGGTGATGTGATAGAGATCGGTTTTGATGTCATTGACCCGATCCAACCGGAATGTATGGATGTTTTTGGTATTAAACGTCGCTTTGGTAGCCAGGTCTGTTTGCATGGGACAATCTCCTGCCAGAAGACTCTCCCTTTTGGGACGCCAGACGATGTCGCAGCCGAGGTGCGCCAGCGTATAGATTGCTGTGGTAAAGATGGTGGGTTAATACTCGCTCCTTCCAATACCATCACACCGGACGTACCTTTGGATAATATACTGGCTCTTTATGGTACCCGGGTTTCATAAGAAATGAATAAATAATGGAAAAATATCAAAGAACATTTCTAATCTATGCAAAAGGTATTACTTTTGGGGGGAGAGGAAGATGATACCATGTTGATATCTTTTTCATATTGTCTGGTAAGGATTCAATTTTCTCAGGGCAGTGGCTACTAATTTGCAGCTGAATAATCTTATGATGATCGCTACTACAGTGATTCTGTACAGTAAATGGAACGTGTAGAAAAGCTGCTGGATTGATGATTTTTTTATTTATTGCACATCTTAATAAGATTTATGGAAAAGTTCTTATTTCAGGAAGAGTGCTAATCCCGTAAGGTATTACAGCGATTTGTGGATCATTTGCAAATTTCATCATAGCTGAACTGAGGGCCTTATCAACAGAAGTGAAATATTGAAACTGCATTTTCTTTACTTCTTCAGCAGTGAGTCCGCCGGATACAATGGAAATATCAAATCGCTTCCTCATCTTTGCTAAAGCCACTGCTGATGATACGGATATGGGCTGATTTATATTTCCTGCTAAGGTATTTTGAAGTAAAGTTTTCCAATCGTCGAGGCCGGTATAATCCGCATACTCAGGATGAGGGCCCAACCCGCCCGGGCATGGTGATACAAGTATCAATGTGCCGCCTTCCTGGATTACAAGCTCTCCTGCAAATATCGCTTTTGAAGCGAGCCAGAAATCATCATCTGCCCGGAAAGATGTAATAATTACTATTTCAGCTCGTTTGGGAAGCGTTACTGAATAGATCTTCTGTCCATATTTTATCCCCATTCGGTGAGCTTTTATATAATCTCCGGCAACAGCTTTATAAACTCTATTATCAGCAGTTATAATTGTGTTTACAATGAAGTCCAAACCCACATTATCAACCCATTTTTCCATGTTTAAACGCACCGGTGCCTTATCTGATCCATATGTATTCCAATCTACAGAAGCATAACTTAGGTGAAATGCAGTAACTGTCTCTTCACTTGCGACTCCGGGATAGATTATTTTTGCTCCTCCTCCCCATCCGCACTCCGGATGGGGCATAATGGATCCGATTCCTATCTTAAAGTCCGCTTCTGCAACACGTCTATCTACAAATACATTTACTCCATCCGGTGCTTTTCCACAATCGATAATTCCTTCAGGGTCCTTATACTCTGAATTAAATAATTTGATTCGATCCGATTCAACCCCGGCCCTTTCTTCCATTTCTTTCTTACTCATAGGAATATGTGTACCTAAAGCAAATATGATAGAAATATCTTTGTCGGGAATACGACTTCTATGCAATTCGTCTAAAATGATTGGAATAATTCTATTTATTGGTGTCGGCCTGGTTTTATCATCGGCTATAATAACAACATTCATTCCAGGTTCTACCATTGTTGATAGTCTTGGTGTCCCAATTGGATGGTAAATAGCCTCTTTAATCAGTTTTTTCTCAGAACCATTTATTTGAACTTTATCCGGATAAAAACTTCCCATATAATATTTACGTGGAATATTGAGCTCAATTGTTTTTTCCCCATAGGGTAGAAAAATTTTTTCCAAGTTCTTTTGCCTTCCTTAACAGATAGTATTACTTTGGTATAGGTATTATACCAATAGAAATTATCTTGTCAAGGGGGAGGAGAGATCAGGAAAAGCGATACCCGAGTTATCCGGGAAGATCTGGTGATGAATAGATAACCCGATCCTTTGAGCGCAGCTATTGCGTTCTTTAGTTTGTCTGTTTTTACCAGAATATAATCCGTGTTGTAGGTGGAAATTGCAAATATGGGGATGCCGGCTTTTGCCAGGACATCAGAAATGCCTGCCAGTATTCCGGTCAGGGCAAGATCCAATTGACTAGTGAACACCCGAATCGATCATTCGCTCCCAGGATGTTTTGGATGGTAATGATGAGAAATATAGTGTATATTATTGGTGGGGTGAAAAGGAATATGGCAGGTTCAAATATTATACATTCAGATGAATATTTTCTCTTATTAAAAAACCTTGGAAGAAGACAGAAACTTAAACTTATATCCGAGTTGTCAAATTCTCTTCTTGAAACAGATTCGAAACAGGAAGAAAAATTTTACAGCCTGTATGGAAAACTGGATATAAAGGAAAGTGCTGACGAATTGATACAGAGTATTAGAGAAGCAAGGCATTTTATCAGGCCAGATGTAGCTTTATGAAATATCTTCTGGACACCAATATATGTATTTATTACTTAAAGGGCATTCATAGTGTTGATAAGAAGATTAAAAAAATAGGGATTTCGAATTGTTCTATCTCAGAAATTACAGTTGCAGAATTGAAGTATGGTATTGAAAAGAGTGAGAAGAAAGAAAAAACAAGAAGCTGGTTGATGATTTTATAGAATCTATTTCAATAATACCAATTATTTCTTCATTTAAGATTTATGCAAAAGAAAAAGTGCGATTGAGAAAAACAGGCGATATCATTGATGAGTTTGATTTACTGATTGGCTCAACTGCGATTGCGAATGAGATGATTCTTGTGACTGGAAATACAAAGCATTTTGAAAGATTAAAATATATTAAGCTGGAAAACTGGGTAGAATAAAAGTTCTAAGTGATGACTAGATAACCAGATTCCTTGAGTGCGGCCATTGCGCTATTTAATCTATCGCGTTTTACCAGAATATAATCCGTGTTGTAGGTGGAAATTGCAAATATGGGGATGTCGTCTTTTGCCAGGATATCAGAAATTTCTGCCAGTATTCCGGTCAGTGCAAGATCCAATACTCCGGCAATCCTGATGCACGACCAGCCATTGTCGCAGAGGTCGCTTTTAACCTCTATTTCACTATCACAGACAATTGAAAGCTCATCATCCGTCATGGTGATATTATAGAACTTACCTTTTAAAACAGCAGCGGGAATTTCAGCAGAATGTTGAAATCGATGGATCGAATAACTGCCATTTAATGTTTCCAGTTTTAGAGCTGACATTCTTTACTCCTCCATCTAACTTATCTATTTATAGGCCACTATTCAATACAGGTAAATCTGAAAGAAAATGCAGGTTTAGCGACCTGCCCGGCCATGTAATTGGCCCTTCAACAGCTCTACTCGAACGGCGGCGCCGAAGTAGTTCTTCATTTTATAAAAAAAATCGAACATATTCAAACATTTACTTGCAAAGCCGAAATATATATGCCACAATATAGTGCTTTTATAAACAAAATAATTTAAAAGGAGGTTTTCTATGAAAGCAAAGTTGTTAATGGTGGTTCTGCTTTTTCTGCTGCCCGGTTTTCTTTTCGCGGTTGGGGCTCAGGAGAAGGTGGAGATTACCGGGCCGGTTACTGTTGAGTTCTGGCATGCCATGGGCGGCGCCAGAATAGAATTGATCCAGGGTATTGTGGATTCTTTCATGAAGGAGAATCCCGATATTACTGTAAACGTGCAGTACACGGGCAGTTATAACGATACGCTGAATAAGACAAAGGCCGCGGCCAAGGCGGGGAATGCCCCCCACATCTTCCATCTCTATGAGATCGGTACCCTGGGTATGGCCAACAGCGGGATGGTTACCCCGATCGGTGATATCGCCAAATGGGAGAAGATCGACTGGGATGAATTCTTTTCTCCGGTGAAGAATTACTACACTATCAGCGGTAAGCATTATTCCATGCCCTTTAACTTTTCAACACCTCTGCTCTACTATAATAAGACCTTTTTCGGACAGGCAGGTTTAGACCCGGCCAAACCACCGGCTACATTTGCGGATGTAGTAGCAGTGAGTAAGAAGCTGAAGGGTTCCGGACTCGGCCTGAAGGCGCCTATAACCTGGAACCTTAATTCCTGGTACTTTGAGGAGTTCCACTGCCTTATGGATGCCCCGCTGGTGAACAATGACAACGGCAGGAAGGGCGAGTTTCCCACCGAAGTTCTCTTTAACCGTGAGCCGGGTCAGAAAATAGTGGAATGGTGGACCGGTATGGAAAAGGACGGCCTCTTTCTGGATGTAGGTCCTGGCTGGGCCAACCACCGCGCCGCTTTCGGTTCCGGAGAGGTGGCCATGATCATGTCCTCCACCTCTGATGTAAATCAGCTCACCGGTCTATTGGCTGAGAAGGGCTGGGAAATGGGCACCGGTTATATACCCAAACCCGAAGGCGCCAGGGGCGGTGTTGCCATAGGAGGCGGTACCCTTTGGATAACTAACGGTCATCCTGATGAAGAGCTCCTGGCTGCATTGAAACTGGTCAAGTACATCTCTGAGGATGACGCCCAGATGAAGTGGCACAAGGGAACAGGCTATTTCGCTGTGCGCAAAACTGCCATGAAAAAACTGGAGGCAGAGGGCTGGTTTAGAGACAACCCCAACTTCCTTACCGCTTTCAACCAGTTGCTGGATAGCCCTTATACAGTTAATACTTCCGGCTCCCTGGTTGGGGTATTCCCCGAGCTGCGGGCGCTGGTGGAAACAAGTATCCAGAAGGTCTATGCCGGTGATAAAACTGTTAAGCAGGCTCTGGACGAAGCTGCGGCGAAGACCAATGCTTCGATTAAAGAGTGGAATGAATTAAATCAGTAATATTACTATGACTCATAGCGGCTGCGGTTAATCTGCAGCCGCTCTTTTCTGTAAAAGTTATCATATCCGGCGAGGTTGTTAATGCAGTCATACTTTAAGAATAAATGGCTACCCTATATATTATTGATTCCTACCTTCATTGTTCTGATTGTTTTTCTCTTCTACCCGGCTTTTGAAACCTTTCGTTTGAGCCTTTACAAGGTACATCCATTCGGCATAAAAAAGATCTTTGCCGGTTTCTATAATTTCAAGAAACTATTCACCAGCCCTGATTACCTGCACAGTTTTTCTATCTCTTTTATTTTTTCAGTTGCAGTGGTGGTGGTCGGTCTCTTTGTTTCGCTGATGATCGCCTTGCTTTTAAACCAGAAGCTGAAGGGGCAGATGATCTACCGTTCCTTTTTAATCTGGCCCTATGCCCTTTCACCTGCTATTGCCGGGGCCATATTCCGTTTTCTCTTCAACCCGGCAAATGGCTATTTGGGTTATTTTTCAAGCTTGATTGTCGGATTTGAACCGCCGTGGCTTACCAACAGTACTTTAGCGCTGGTGGTAATAACCGCGGCTGCTACCTGGAAGAACCTCGGCTATAATATCATTTTTTACCTGGCGGGATTACAGAATGTACAGAAAGAGGCACTGGAAGCGGCTTCCATTGACGGGGCGGGTCCGGTAAAACGTTTCTCCATCGTTACCTTTCCCCTGCTTTCACCCATAACTTTTTTTCTGCTGATCATGAACCTGATCTATTCCTACTTTGCCTCTTTCGGGCTGATCGATGTGCTTACCGAAGGGGGGCCGGCCAACGGCACCAATATCCTGATCTATCAACTCTACCGTGATTTCTTTATCAACTCCAAAACCGGTTACGCTGCTGCCGAGAGTTTTATCCTTTTTACGCTGGTGGTGATATTGACCTTGATCCAGTTCAAGACCACCGGCAAAAAGGTACACTACCAATAGGGGGCTTATAAGTGAAGAGAAAGCAGATTAAAAAATTGATCCTCCATATCCTGATAATTCTGTCCATACTGACTGTGAGTATGCCGGTTATTCTCGCTATTATTATCAGCACCCAGACCCCGGCAGAGGTCTATTCCTCACCGCCCAAACTTACCCCATCCGGTAATTTCTCTAATTATTCTGCCGCCTTGAAAAGTGTAAGCCTGGGAAGAATGATGTTTAATTCCGCTTTTATCGCGTTTATGGTCACCCTTGGCAAGATTATCCTGAGCCTTTTAGCCGCCTTTGCCTTTACCCACTTTAATTTCAAAGGCAAGGAAATACTCTTTTTCGTAGTATTAGTGACCCTGCTTCTGCCCATACCGGTGCGGATTGTCTCCCTTTTTGAGATTGTCAGTAAGCTGGGCTGGATCAATACCTACTGGGGGTTGATAGTACCCTTCCTGGCAAGCGCCACGGGCACTTTTCTCTTTATCCAGCGTTTTAAGATGATCCCGGTTGAACTTCTGGATGCGGCAAAGATGGACGGCTGTTCTCCTATGCGTTATCTGCTCCAGATCCTGATCCCCCTCTCCGGAAATACCATAGGCGCTCTTACGGTTATCGAGTTTATCTACATCTGGAACCAGTACCTGTGGCCCTTGATGGCCACCAATTCCAAGGATATGCGGGTGGTTCAGATCGGCGTCAAAATGATGATCCAGGCGGACGCCATGAACAACTGGGGAATTATTATGGCCGGGGTTATGATGACCATGGTTCCCCCGCTTATTGTATTTTTTACCATGCAGCAGTCCTTTATGAAGGGCTTTGCACTGGCATCAGAAAAATAGCCGGAAAATATTATATGATGAAAAACAAAGGCACCAATGTCGATGCATACATCTTCGATGGTGGTTGTTTTAAGGTGTAATAAGATAGAGGTTGTCTTTTCACTTTTGTTAGCTCATGGTATATTATCTTAGAGGTTAAGAAACAATAATATGAGAGATGAAAACAGAAACAGCCCTTTTACCCCAGGCAGTCCTGTACCAGTAGAGCTTTTTGTTGGAAGGGCAACACAAATTAAAGAAGTCATTCGATGTTTAAATCATGTGTCTACTGGTAGACAAGAGAATGTTTTCCTATCGGGAGATCGGGGAATAGGCAAAAGCTCACTATCATCATTTCTTTCCAGGTATGCTTCAAATAAGAACGATTTTATAGCGATCCACGTTTTTTTAGGTGGAGTCACAACTCTTAGCGATATGATTCAACGAATTTTCGATAAATTACTTAAAAACACGTCGGATAAACCTTGGTTTGGGAAGATCGCCAGTCTATTTGGCAAATTTATTAAAGAAGTTGGACTCTTCGGAATTTCTGTTGGTTTTTCACCTCCCGAGAAAGATTTAAAAGAGCTGGTGGGAAATTTTCCAGAGGCTCTCCACCACTTGATAAAAGCAATTGAACCCAACCGAAAAGGGCTATTCATAGCTCTTGATGATATCAATGGACTTGCAGAGATGCCTGCGTTCGCAAACTGGTATAAAAGTTTCGTAGATTATGTAGCAACTCATTATGACAATTTCCCTGTTTTTATGATGTTAATCGGTTTACCGGAAAAAAGAGACAGCCTCTCGAATCTTCAACCTTCTCTTATGAGAATATTTAGAGTTATTGATATCGAAAAACTTACAGATTCTGAGGTTAAAGGTTTTTTTGAAAAGGCTTTTAACGAAGTTGATATTTCAGTTGAAAAAGAAGCTTTACATGTTCTTTTACAATATTCAAGTGGTTTACCAGTATTGATGCATGAAATAGGAGATGCAACTTTTCTTATCGATGAGGATGGTATTATAGACGAAAGGGACGCTTTTTCTGGAATTGTGGCAGCTGCTGATCGAATAGGAAAGAAATATCTAGATCCACAAGTCTATAGAGCACTTCGAAGCAATAGATATCGATCGATTTTAAGAAAACTTGCTGATCAGCCATTAACACGGGAATTTAAAAAAAGCAAAGTTGAAGAACGACTAAATGATCCAGAAAAGAAAGTTTTTCACAATTTTCTTACAAGAATGCGAAAATTGGGAATAATTGAATCAGATATTGAGAAAGCACGGGGAAATTATAGATTTGTAAATGAAATCTACCCAGTATATATCTGGATGGAATCACAATCCGCGTCTCACTGATTGTTCCCTGTAGGCCCTTCAGGGGAAGGCTGTACACGACAACTATGCTGATATATAGGGAAGCTATTCGTTATGGATTGAAGGATGAAGCTGGAGCCGGCCAGAGTGAAAGGTATGTAGCCCCTGTTTTTTCCCTGGGGAATCCAACTTCCTATAACCTTGATCGGACGCTGGATTTAGCGGAACATCTGGAGTCCGAAGAGATAACGAGAAAACTTCTTTTAAGGAAATAGCTGTGAGGGTGCCTGATATCAATATTCTCATCTATGCTATAAACAGGGACACCCCCTACCATAAGCAGGCTATAAAACATGGCTGGGTCGATTGATCAGCCCTTTTCCTGTTTATTTTTCCTCTTTGCACCGGTAGAGCCGGAATAGAGAGAATAAAATAAAGATCCCTGCCTGAGCAATCCTGTTTAATAATCTTGTTTTTTTAAAAGTATTCCAATAGAATCAGAGAAGTAGCATTGCAGCTGAGGCTTGAGCAATAGATTAACGTAGATTATAAGGAGGAAATATGTCCCAATTAAATGCTGATGCACTGGGCATGATAGAGACCAGGGGATTCGCCGCCATGGTGGAAGCTTCAGATGCCATGACAAAAGCGGCCAGAGTGGAATTGACCGGTTATGAAAAAACCGGAGGAGGCTATGTGACCGCCATTATCCGCGGTGACGTAGCAGCAGTAAGGGCTGCTCTGGATGCGGGCAGCAGAGCTGCGGAAAGGGTAGGCGAGGTGATTTCAGTTCATGTTATTCCCCGGCCCCATGCTAATGTAGATGAAGTTCTGCCCCTTGGCAGGTCAGTGAAAAAATGAATAACGTTACCCTGCGCACCTATAGCTACCTGGATTCACTACAGTTGCAAATGGCTTCCTACATGGCTACGGTTTCACGCGGTTATTTTCCCATTTCCGGTGAAGCCTGCACAATTGTAGAGATTTCACCGGGAATTGAGATTAACCGGCTTCTGGATGTTGCGCTTAAGGCTACCAATGTGACACCGGGAATCCAGATAGTTGAGCGGCTTTTCGGCTTGCTGGAAGTACACTCTGCCAGCCAGGCTGATGCCCGCCAGGCCGGGGAGGCAATTCTAAAGGAGCTGGGATTAAAGAGCGAAGACCGCATGAAGCCGGTTGTGCTTACCAGCCAGCTCATAAAGAATATCAGCGATCATCATGCTCAGCTTATTAACAAGACCAGGTATGGCAACATGGTCTTGAAGGGCGATACCCTTTATGTGCTTGAAATCGAACCCGCAGGTTATGCCTACTATGCGGCAAATGAGGCGGAGAAGGCCTCGCGAATAAATATTATTAATGTAACCGGTTATGGTCGCTACGGCCGCATCTATATTGCCGGGGAGGAAGCCGAAGTCCTGGTAAGCAAAGAGATTGTAGAAACGCGCCTTGCCGATTTAACCGGCAGGGATGTGGTTGGTAAAGCTGAATAAAAGGAGGAAATATGAGTGAAATAAATGGTGATGCATTGGGCATGATCGAGGCCAGGGGATTTACCGCAATGGTGGAAGCCTCTGATGCCATGGTAAAAGCTGCCAGGGTGCAACTGACCGGTTATGAAAAAACGGGTGGGGGCTATGTGACTGCCATTATTCGCGGCGACGTGGCCGCAGTGAAAGCCGCTTTAGATGCCGGCAGCCGGGCCGCTGAAAAAGTAGGCGAGGTAATTTCAGTGCACATTATTCCCCGGCCCCATAGTAATGTGGATGAGGTATTGCCCCTGGGTAAAAATACTCCCGGCAAGCGTAGCAAGAGCCAGAGCTGAACGGATTATGGTACTTGCCAGAGTAATAGGCACGGTTGTTGCCACAAATAAAGAGCCGCGCCTTGAAGGCATTAAATTCCTGCTGCTGGAAAAAATCAATCCGGTTACCCTGGGGGGTAAAGAGGATTATCTGGTGGCAATGGACAGCGTGGGCGCCGGCCTGGATGAGATAGTTTTCTATGTTTCCGGCAGCAGTTCCCGGCTGACCAGGGTTACTGAAGGCAAGCCCAGCGATGCCACTATTATTGCTATTGTGGATAACATTGATATCGACGGCAAAGCTGTTTACCGCAAAGGCAAGGAGGGGCCATGATCTTCGGCAGGGTTGCCGGCACTGTAGTCAGTACTGAAAGAAGCGACGGTATTAAGGGCGCTAAGTATTTGTTGGTAGAGCTCTGCAGCCACAAGGCAGAGGGCAGGGGCGATTACCTGGTAGTCCTGGATACAATGGGCGCCGGCAGCGGGGAAGTGGTAATAATATCTCAGGGCAGCTCAGCGCGGCAAACTGAGATAAGTAATAAGAAACCGGTGGATGCCATTGTTGCCGGTATTGTAGATTTGATAGATGAGCAGGGTGAAATTGTCTATAGAAAATAATATTCTCAGCCGCCTGGGTGTAACAGGAATAGATCACATAAATGAAAGATGCCGCACCGTTATTGTCAGTGCGCTCAAGGATAACCCCCTATCCTTTACAGAGGAGTACCTTTTACAGAGCGAGTGGCATAAGGTTATTGACGGATTGAAGCTGTTAATTGCCAACCACCAGGCGGAAAAGGGAATTATCGCGGTCAGCAAGAGTGACCGGCCGGTAATCTCTGATCTAAAGCGCTGTGTAGAGGATTGTGATAATATTGATCTCTTTTTTGTTGATAATTTTTATCCGGCCGCGGATCAGGCAATCCTGATTTACGAGGTCACGGGGCAGCCCTTTTCCAGTGCAACACCGGCCGTTCTTTCCGGTTCTTTGGTCTACGATATACAGACTGCAGTAAATATATATGAGGTGGTAACGGAAAAAAAGCCGGTTACCAGGCGGCTTTTGGCCTGCACCGGGGAGGTAGCCCTTCCCTCACTGGTCCTCGGACATCTGGGGGTTTCCTTCAGAGAGGTAATTGAGCTCTGCGGCGGCGCTACCACCACAATCGATGAGTATGTAATTCTTTGCGGAACCCCGGCACGGGGCGCAATAGTCACCGATATTGACACTCCGGTTACCGGGTCAACCACAACCATTACCGTGCTGCCTGCTGATCATGAATTGGTGAAGGAGCGCTCCCGGACCATAGGTACGCAGATAAGGAAAATTAAATCGGTATGCAATCAATGCAGCTTCTGTACAGAGTTCTGTCCCGTCTATCTGCTTGGCGGTAAATTGTACCCGCACCTGATAATGCGTCAGATCGCGTATGGGCTGGCTGAGCCGGAAGAAGTAATACTGGGCGCCCTGTTATGCAGTGAATGCGGTATATGCGAGGTTTTGGCCTGCCCCCATAAGCTGTCGCCGAGGGCTGTAAATAAGCAGATAAAAGAGCGGTTGAAGCAAGAGGCAGAGCCTGAATCGTTTTTAAGCGGCCATACAAGCGGCCAGTTGCAGCCGCGCTCTAACAGGGATTTTCGCAAGGTGCCCTTTGAG
Source organism: Spirochaetales bacterium (assembly GCA_030604195.1). Taxonomy (GTDB): domain Bacteria; phylum Spirochaetota; class Spirochaetia; order SZUA-6; family DRHE01; genus DRHE01. Next base: position 7,627 of record JAUVWI010000031.1, on the reverse strand, counting down.
CGTCTGGCCGACCTCTTTTCCGTCGGCCAATATGCAGAACCTCCGAAGATGGAGCCGCTGGAAACCAGCCCCGGGCAGGTTGAATTGCTCTTTCAGGAAATCTCGGCAGCCGGGGTTTTGCCCAGGGTAAAAATCGGTGAAGAAATTGCAGCGGGCAGCCTGGTTGCAGAAGCTGAAGGGTCGACCGGGGCGGGACTCCATGCCAGTATCGGCGGCAAAGTCACTTTTTTGGATAAGGAACGGGTAATTATAAGAAAATGAACAACGGGGTAATTGCTGTTTTAGAATTCAATAGTATTGCTGTTGGTATCCGGGCGCTGGATGCTATTGTTAAAAAAGCGCCGGTAAAGGTGCTGGAAGCCAAAACAATCTGTCCCGGTAAATTCCTGATCCTGTTCACCGGCGATGTAGCCTCAACAGAAGCCGCGTTCAGTTGGGGAAAAGAAACCGGTCTTAAGTTTCTGATTGATGAGCTGCTGATTACCAATCTCCATAAACAGGTTATTCCGGCCCTCGAAGGCAAAGCTGAGTGTAAGGTTTGGGATGCCCTGGGCATAATTGAGTCCTTTTCAGCAACTGCCGGCATTGAAGCCGCGGATATTGCCGCTAAGAGAGCCGGCATTCAGCTATTGGAAATAAAAACCGCCTCAGGAATCGGCGGCAAATCCTATGTTAAGCTTATGGGCGCTGTGGAATCTGTTGAGGCGGCTATGCAGGCGGGTGTTCAGCAGATCAAGGAAAAGGGTTTGTTGTGTTCAGAGGTGATCATTGCCCAGCCCCATCCGGATATTAAGGAGTTTATTATCCATGGAAATAAATGAAGAAAATATTCACCGCCTGGTTGGAGAAATTGTCCGGGAACTGGATCTTTCGGGTTCCGGTTTAACGGCAGCCGGCAATATAACAGCAGCCGGTCGGGATGGAACCGGAATATTTACGGATCTGGATGGAGCCCTTAACGCAGCTGCACAAGCACACCTGGAATTGATGAGCATGACCCTGGAAAAGCGCCGTGAAATTGTCCGGTGCATGCGAAATACTATCTGCGATAATCTGGAGGAACTTGCCCGGATGGCTGTCGAGGAAACGGGCATGGGCCGGATAGAGCATAAGGTAGCCAAAAACCGGCTGGCTGCCCTGAGTACGCCGGGACCGGAGGACCTGGAGCCCTTAGCCTATACCGATGATCACGGTTTGACCCTGGTGGAAAGAGCTTCCTATGGGGTTATCGGGGCTATTGCTCCAAGCACCAATCCCACCGAGACCATTATCAATAATGCTATCGGTATGATCTCAGGGGGCAATTCGGTAGTCTTCAATTCCCATCCCGCAGCCGGCGGCGTATCCGCTTTTACCATTACCCTGCTCAATGAAGCAATCATTAAATGCGGCGGTCCGGCCAACCTGGTCTGTGCGCCAGCCGGCCCCACTTTAGAAACAGCTCAAGCGTTGATGAAAGACCCACGGGTTTCGCTGCTGGTGGTAACGGGCGGACCTGCTGTGGTTAAAGCGGCCATGAGCAACTCTAAAAAGGTTATTGCTGCCGGACCGGGCAATCCTCCCTGCGTGGTGGATGAGACTGCAGATCTGGTCAAGGCCGGACGCGATATTGTGAATGGCGCCGGCTTTGATAATAATATTGTCTGCATCTGCGAAAAGGAAATCCTGGCTGTTGACTCCATAGCGGATGAGTTGATCGCGGAGATGAAAAAAAACTCCGCTTTTATGCTCACCAGGGAACAGACTGAACGAATAACCAAAATGGTGATTGCCGATCCGGGAAGAGCCGGCCATGAAGGCATGGCCAACAAGGAGTTTGTGGGTAAAGACGCACAGGTTATAGCCCGGGCCGCGTCCATAGAGGTTCCGGACGAAACCCGAATCCTGCTCTGTGAAGTAAACCGTGATCATCCCCTGGTATGGACTGAACAGTTGATGCCGGTAATTCCTCTGGTCAGAATGGCTGACTGCGATGAAGCTATAGATTTTGCCGTAGAGTGCGAGCACGGGTTTCGTCATACCGCAGTTATGCACTCCCTTAATATTGAAAAACTTTCCAGGATGGCCAGGGTGATGAACTGTTCCCTCTTTGTTAAGAATGGTTCATCCTATAACGGTCTGGGTAACGGCGGCGCCGGCTTTACCTCTTTTACCATTGCCAGCCCCACGGGCGAAGGCTTTACCAGGGCGCGTACCTTCACGCGGGAAAGGCGCTGCGCTCTGATTGATTATTTCAGAATTGTATAGGGGAAGAAATGAAACTGGGAAAAGTTATCGGCACCGTAGTTTGCAGCCGCAAAGAAATTTCTCTAGAGGGGGTCAAGCTCCTGCTGCTGCAACCGCTGGATGAGAAGCTTAAAGACTCCGGCATTCCTATTGCGGCCTGCGACACTGTACAGGCCGGGATTGGTGATGTGGTAATGTTTGAGGGAGGGCGGGAAGCGGCTTTAGCACTCGATAACTGGTTTAATCCTTCGGATGCCACTATTATGGGAATAGTCGACCGGGTGGAAAGGGAAGAAGGCTGAAATGGTGCTGGCAAGAGTTACGGGAACTGTAGTATCTACTATGAAGCTCGAGGTTTTAGAGGGATATAAAATATTGATCGTTCAACCGCTTAACGACCGGCTGGACCCGGCAGGCAAAAGTCTGCTGGCTATTGACATGGTTCAGGCCGGAACCGGGGACACGGTTTTAGTTCTTGATGAAGGTAATTCGGCGCGAATGATTTTGGGAGACCCCGCAGCTCCGGTGCGGACGGTGGTGGTTGGTGTTGTGGATGAAGTGGTTAAGGGGAATTAATCATGGTTGAGATAAATGAAATTGTCAGAAAGGTGGTAGGCGAGCTCCATTCAGCGAGCAATCCGGAAACTGCCAATATTAATAAAAAAGACAATGTCCTGCGCGTGGCTGTGGGCTCTGATCACGGAGGCTTTGAGGCAAAGGAAATATTGAAGCAATATCTCAAAACCCTTGGTTACCGGGTCACCGATGTAGGCACTGACAGCAGGGATAGTGTCGATTATACTGATTTTGCGGTGAAAGTGGCAAAAAAGGTGGCGAGCGGAGATTGTGAGCGGGGTATTATGATCGACGGCGCGGGCATAGGTTCAAGCATAGTATGCAACAAGGTGCGGGGCATAAGAGCCGCGCTATGTTATAATATGAAGACAATTACCAACAGCCGGGAGCACAATAACGCCAATGTCCTGACCCTGGGCGGTCCTTTACATGCTCCTGATGAGCTCTGTGAAATGGCCAGGGTCTGGCTGGAAACCCGTTTCGCCGGCGGCCGGCATTGGAGCCGGATCAATAAGATGATGGCTGTAGAAAGGATCACTTAATATGGATCAAAAAGAACTGATTGAAAAAATAACCAGCGAGGTTATTGCCAGGCTTAAAGAGAGCGCTCCTGAGAAGGGTAGTGAAAAAACTGCCGGCAGCAAAAACAGTGGCAAGGCGCTTACTCCTGCGGATATCGCGCCCTACATAGATCATACCCTGCTTAAACCGGATGCCACTCAGGCCCAGATGGATCAACTCTGCTCTGAAGCGGCGGAGTATCACTTCTATTCGGTCTGTGTGAATACCTCCTGGGTTTCCTACTGTGCGCGCAAGCTGCGCGGCACGGGCGTGAAAGTCTGCGCGGTTGTGGGCTTCCCATTGGGCGCCATGGAGAGCCGCTCCAAGGGCTTCGAAACCCGTAACGCCATAGAGAATGGAGCTGACGAGATCGATATGGTGATCAATGTGGGGGCGTTAAAATCCGGGGATCTTAAAAAAGTGGAGGATGACATCCGCTGGGTCCTGAGAGCCTGCCGTCCCACCACGGTAACCAAGGTAATCATTGAAACCGCCCTGCTTACCGAAGAAGAGAAGGTGCTGGCCTGCCAGATAGTCAAAAAATGCGGCGCTGCTTTTGTAAAAACCTCCACCGGTTTTGCAAAGGCCGGAGCCACCCCTGAAGATATCGCCCTGATGCGGCGTACCGTGGGTCCGGAAATGGGGGTAAAAGCGGCCGGCGGTGTGCGCAGCTTTGAAGATGCTAAGGCCATGATCGCGGCCGGAGCTACCCGGTTGGGCGCCAGTTCGGGAGTGGCCATTGTAACCGGAAAAAAAAGCGATCAAGATTACTAGCGCGGTATGGGTAAGAGAGCGCCGAAATATTCGATTATACTGGCTGCGGGCAAGGGCACGCGCATGCAGTCCGCCGCTCTGCACAAGGTATGTTTCCCAATAGATGGTCAACCGGCAATTAACCGTAACCTTGAAGTGTATAAAGAGTGCGGGATTAACAGCCATATTGTTGTTGTCGGCTCCCAGGCCGGCCAGGTTGTGGAAACCGTGGGCCGGGAGCATGAGGGGGTTATTTTTGTCTACCAGGCGGAACAATCAGGCACAGCTCATGCCGCGCGGCAGGGAGCGGGGGCGCTGGCTCTTTTGGATGAGCAGGGTGAAGTGCTGGTAGTGGCCGGAGACCGGGTTATCGAACCAGTGGTGCTGGAAAAACTCTTTGATCTTTTTTACAGCAGTAAGTGTGATCTGGCATTTTTAACGGGCCCCAAAAAACGCCCTACCGACCCGGGCCGGGTTCTGTTGTACAGTGACGGCTCCGTAATGGGAAATGTAGAGGTCAGGGATGTGCTGCAGCGCTGTATTTACGCTCAGATCAGGGATAGTGCTGAACAGGGAGTCTCCATCAGCAGAGATGATATTCTAAAAACTATCAGGAAAGATTTCAGCGACAAAAAAGCGGCCCTGGCCTTTGGCGAGTTGTGGCAGGCAGTTGCAGTGGAAAATCGTGAACCTCTTTCCGGTGAGCTGCTTTCATGGATCAAACCGGAAATGACCCGTTTTGAGTTTTCCGACCAGGCAGGCAAGGTGCTAATGCTTTCACCCCAGGAGGTTGACGCGTCTCCCCTTAACAATTCTTCTGTTTACCTGGTCAAGACAGCTGCCTTGAATTATGCGCTCTCCAGGTTGAACCGCAATAATGCCCAGGGGGAGGAGTATCTCCCAGATATGATCACTATCCTTGCCCAGGCTGGTCAGGGTTCCAAACCCCTCTTCCGGGTACAGGCCCTGCACGTGGATAACCCTAACTATATAATGGCCTTTAACGATCCTGCGGAACTTCTAGAGATAGAAACATACGTACAGGCCAAGAAAAAAGGGCAGATAGTAGCCGAGGTCGATGGCTCAGACGCTTCCCGCACTATCGCTGACTGGCTGGAAAGCTTTCAAAAAAGTGGGCAGCATGGGATTAAGGGCAACAGGAGGCTCTGGCAGGAGTTGGCAGGACTTTACAGTGATAATCCGGAGGTTATCCGGGAGCGTATTCAATCCTTTATAGAATTGTTGAATTATTCTAAAGACAGGCTGGGTCCCGAAGAGAAAGTGCTCCTGGTCCGTTCTCCGGGAAGGGTTAATATGCTGGGACGCCATGTCGACCACCAGGGCGGCCATTGCAACCTGATGACTATAGGCTATGAGACCCTGCTGGCTGTGCATCCCCGCAGTGACGACCAGGTATGGCTTTACAACCTTGATAAGGAACGTTTCCCCGAGCGCAATTTTTCCATAGGTGAGCTGGTTGCGGATCTTCCCTGGGATGACTGGATATCCCTGGTAAACAGCGAGAAGGTCTCCAGGCTGGCTCACAGCTATGGCGGTGATTGGGCGCAGTATGTTAAGGCCGCGGTTTTACGCCTTCAGAAGAAGTTCGTTACCCGGGGGCTGCGCGGCGCCGACCTGATCGTTGCCGGCAATATCCCGGTAGCGGCCGGGTTGAGCTCTTCTTCGGCTTTAGTTGTGGGAGCGGCTGAGGCCATGGTAGCTGTAAATAAGCTCGATACCTTTCCCAATCAACTTGTAGACCTCTGCGGTGAGGGGGAGTGGTTTGTGGGCACACGGGGCGGCAGCGCCGACCATGCGGCTATCAAACTGGGGCAGAGAGGAAAGGTGGTTAAGGTTACCTTTTTTGATTTTGCCGTAGAAAAGATTGTTCCCTTTCCCAGGGATTATGTTCTGGCCGTATGTGATTCCGGCATTAAGGCCCAAAAAAGCGCTAATGCCAAAGATCAATTCAACCATCGGGTTGCCTGTTACCGGATTGGCTTGCGGTTGATCAGGAAAATATTTCCTCAATATGATCATTTGCTTCACCATCTGCGGGATGTGAACATCCGTACTCTGGGTGTGCCTTTAAGCTGGATCTATAAGATCCTGCTGCGCCTTCCCGAACAGGCGAGCCGCGGTGAACTGCGCTCATCGCTGGCGGGTGAGGAGCTGGAAGTATTTTTCAAAACCCACAAAGAACCTGAAGACGGTATCTATCCAATCAGGGGGGTCGTGCTCTTCGGTCTTGCAGAATGTGAGAGGAGCCGTCTCTTTTCTGAATTATTGGAAAAGGAAGAGGTGGAAGAGATCGGGCGTCTGATGAGCGTTTCTCATAACGGTGACCGGGTTGCCTCTTTCGATTCTATGGGTAAGGCGCGGAATTACTGCTCTCCCACCTCTAACGGCTACCTGCTTGACCTGATTGAGGACCTGGAGAGCGGCGATCCGGAGCGGGTAATGCGCGCCCAGCTTCAGTGGCAGCCGGGCGCCTATGGCTGCAGTGTGCCGGAAATCGATAAGATGGTGGATATCGCCTTAGCCACGGATGGTATAGTGGGGGCTCAGCTTGCCGGCGCCGGACTTGGAGGCTGTATGATGGTTCTGGCTCATAAGGATCAGGTTACAGCGCTGGCCGGGAGCTTAACCGACCATTATTACCGGCCCTATGACAAACCTGTTTCCATTATGCTCTGCAAGCCCATTTCCGGCAGCGGTGTGCTGCTTAAAAACAGCGGCTATTCTGATTAACGAGGGAAAAAGCACAATGCACTCAACAGGCAATGTATATGTTGGCGTAATCGGCTCCAGAAGCTGCAGCAGGGAGATCGGGGAAACAGCCTTTGAAACCGGACGGCTGATAGCGGTGCAGGGCTGGATACTGGTCTGCGGCGGTATGGGAGGGGTAATGGAGAAGGCTTGTGAGGGATCATTCACCAGCGGCGGTATTACCCTGGGTATTCTACCCGGAAATTGCCGGAAGCATGGTAATCCCTTTCTTTCCTACTCTATTGTTACCGGTTTGGCTGAAGTAAGGAACAGTATTGTAGTTAAGAGCTGCAATGGGTTGATTGCCATATCCGGAAGCCACGGCACTCTCTCTGAAATTGCCTTTGCCAATCTCTATAACATACCGGTGGTCGGCATAAACACCTGGGAGTTCCCGGAGCTGGAAACCGGGGAGAGGCGGCTTGATATAAAAAAAGCTGAGACTCCGCAGGAGGCGGTGAAGCTGCTAAGAATCTCCTTAGGGAAATCATAAGTTCAGCACGGGCATTCCTGCATCAATTTTATAGAAAAAGCTACAGGTGCCCGGCATTTGTTGATTATGACCCTGCAGATGAGGATTTTCGCTACATAACTGAAATGTTTTAACCAAAAAAACACAGTACTGACGCATAAATTATAAATCCACACACAATAGATACTTACAAACAAATAGATTTTTTTTCGTCTTTTAAATGAGTAGACGCACCACAGCCCGTTTGATATGATAAAATTGGTGTAAATT
>JAUVWI010000032.1 GCA_030604195.1 Spirochaetales bacterium | reverse complement strand
CCAATTTGCACCAATTTTATCATATCAAACGGGCTGTGGTGCGTCTACCCATTTAAAAGACGAAAAAAAATCTATTTGTTTGTAAGTATCTATTGTGTGTGGATTTATAATTTATGCGTCAGTACTGGGGAGGAGAATGGAGAGCCTCCGTAAAGCTCTACCGGCCCGATCAGGGGGAATCCGTGGCTTTTTAAGGGTGTTTGCAGCAATTCTTAGGAATTGATTTGTTATGGCATAGTATTTGCTGTGTTTTAAGCAGGAAAAAGTGATCGGTGAAAATATTAATTACTGAGGATGAGCTGCATACCCGTAATACTCTTTCTTTAGTGCTTGAAAGCGCGGGGTATGAGGTTAGAACCGCTGATAACGGCAAAGAATCTTTAGATATTATCCTGAAGCATAAAAAGGGTTCAGATCCCTTTGATCTATTGCTTCTCGATATAGAGATGGCCGGCCTCTCGGGCTTGCAGATGCTGGATGGGCTCAAGAAAAAAGGGGTGAATCTACCGACAATAGTTATTACCGGCTTCAGTGACCAACAAACCTTAACAAAAATAAGGGGAAGGGGCTGTAAGGAAATACTTATCAAACCCTTCTCACCTGAAGAGGTCACTGCGGCTGTAGAAAAGGTGCTTGGCGAGGCTGGAAGATAGACTGCGGTCTATTTATACTATGAGAATGCCGGGGTTCTTAGTTAATCCCGCTAAAAAATATTTTTTGGAGGTTTTTTATGGATGCTGTGTTAATCATGGTGCTTACTTTCATCGGGTACCTGCTTGCCTACAAGCTCTATGGGCAGTTTGTCGGCAAAAAGATATTTGCCTTAAGCAATGCCAACAAGACACCGAGTCATGAGTTTGAGGACGGTAAAGATTATGTGCCGACCCGTAAGGGTATAATCTTTGGCCACCACTACACATCTATCGCCGGAACAGGACCTATTGTGGGTCCTGCTATCGGAATTATCTGGGGATGGGTGCCTGCCCTGATCTGGGTTTTAGTGGGAACAATAGTTATGGGCGCTGTCCATGACATTGGCGCCCTGATACTTTCCATGCGCAACCAGGGCAAATCGATCTCTGAGATAACTGCCAGGTATATAAACCCCAGGGCCAGAACCCTTTTCTTCATCATTGTGCTGCTCGAACTCTGGATCGTTATCGCTATCTTCGGATTGGTAATTGCGGTGATTTTTTCCATGTATCCGCAGTCGGTCTTCCCGGTCTGGTGTGAGATTCCTATTGCTATCTTACTGGGTTATATAATCTACAAGAAGGGCGGCAATCTGAACCTCTATACCTTCCTGGCTGTTGTGGTAATGTACATCACCGTTATTCTCGGCCACTTTCTTCCCATCAGTCTGCCGGTTATCGGAACTATGGCTGCCACGGGAACCTGGACCATCATCCTGCTGATTTATGCTTATATAGCTTCCACCCTGCCGGTTACCACCCTGCTGCAGCCCAGAGACTATATCAATTCCTGGCAGTTGATTGTAGCCATGGTGCTGCTGGTGGTTGGTATCCTTGCCTCCGGTTTTACCGGAAAGCTGCATATAGTAGCGCCCGCTGTTCAGACTCATCCGGAAGCGGCGCCTTCAATGTGGCCATTTCTCTTCATTACCATAGCCTGCGGTGCAATTTCAGGGTTTCACTCACTGGTTGCCTCTGGAACTTCAGCTAAGCAGATTGATAAGGAAGAGGATGCTGTTTTCGTAGGCTACGGCGCCATGCTCATGGAAGGTGTGCTGGCTACACTGGTTATTATTGCCGTGGCCGCGGGAATCGGGATTGCCTACCAGACCAAGGATGCCGGTGTGCTTACCGGAACCGCCGCCTGGTCGGCCCATTACAAATCATGGACTGCAGCCGCCGGCCTGGGGTCAAAGGTAGGAGCCTTTGTTGAGGGCTCGGCAAACATGATAGCCGTGGTGGGTATTCCCAAGGCCTTTGCTGTTATCATTATGGGCGTGTTCGTAGCTTCATTCGCCGGTACTACCCTGGATACGGCCACCAGGATACAGCGCTATGTGGTTCAGGAACTGGCCGCAGATGCCAAGATCGGTTTCTTAAAGAATAAGTATTCAGCCACTGCTTTTGCAGTAATCACCGCTCTTATTCTGGCTTTCGCTACCGGAGCCAGCGGCACTGGAGCCCTGAAACTCTGGCCGCTCTTCGGGGCCGTGAACCAGACCCTGGCAGGGTTAGCCCTGATTACCATTACTCTCTACCTGAAGCAAAGCTATAAGGATGCCAGATACTTGATTGCCGGTATTCCCGCTCTCTTCATGGTGGTTATGACGAGCTGGGCCCTGATTGCAAATGAGGGCAACTTTGTTACTGCCAAAAACGGGCTGCTGATGGTTGTAAATGGTGTTATTATAATCGTAGTTCTCTGGCTGGTAATTGAAGGCCTGATGGCTCTTTTCGGTAAGAGAGAAGAGGCCAAATCAGAGGCTTAAAGCATAAGAGTAAACACTTGAGCAAAGGGGAGATTTCAGATCTCCCCTTTCTTTTTTTTAAAATTATTTGTAGATTAGGTGAATGAATATGGATCAGGTTGATCAGTTAATAAAAAAACTTATCAGGTATTTTGTGCTCATGATCCTGCCGGCGGTTATGCTTTTTACCTTAAGCTATTTTGCCCATCAGCGCAATATAAAGATAACGGTGCCGGGAAGTATACAGGCATGGGGTGTTCTTTTTTTAATTCTTACCGTCAGCTTAAGTGTGGCGCTGCCAATTTTAATGCGCACCATCTTTCATGACCGCTCTGCACGCAGGAGCAGGGTGGATTTCCGGCGTTATGAGCGCTTCCAGATCCGGCAAATGGCTGTTGCCATCAGCGGTACTGTGTTTGCCGCTCTGGCATATCTCTTTCTGGTTCCGAAGTTTCACCTCTATGGTTCGGTGCTGGCCGGACTCTACGGTATTTACAGCGTGCTCCCTTCAAGGAATAAAATTTCAGGGGAAATGAAGTACTATAAAATTAAAGAATAAATCATGGGTTTAGAGATGATTAGGAAGTATATTCATGATTTATTCAGGGATATGCAGATTGTCAACCGCAGCAGGGCCACTGAATTGCTGGATTTCGAGGTCATGGAGCTTGAAAATATTTTTTCCCTGCTGCTTTTCGGTTCATTCACCGGTATGCCCTCTCCTCCCGCTCATATTACTCTGCAGCTTCTGCCTCTGATGCGGGATGAGCTTAAAATTATGTTTAACCGCATTAGTGTTGCCCATGACGCCCTGGCCGAGGTAGTATCCCTCCTGGGCGAGCCATAGGCTATGATAGCTCAAAATCTTGTTGTTATAGAAAAAAATTTTAAGTCCATTGCAGTCGAAGACTGCTATGGGAGAAAATAATGAAAATACTCTTCTTTGTGGGCAAAGGAGGGGTGGGAAAATCCACCAATTCCGCTCTCTTTGCAGTGAAAATAGCCCGTTCAGGAAAAAAGGTGCTTCTGAACTCAATAGATCCGGCACATAACCTGCGCGATATCTTCCAGGTTTCTCTTAATCCCAAACCCAGAAAAATCATGGCTAATCTGGCCGTCATGGAGACGGAACTGGATCAGTGGGTAAAAAAGTATCTGAAGAGCACGGAGGATGATTTTAAAGCTGTCTACAAGTATCAGGAAGCCTTTAATCTTCATAAATACTTCCGAACCCTGAAATACTCTCCCGGACTGGAGGAGTATGCGGTGCTCCTGGCCATGGTGGATACTGTGCAGTCAAACCGGGAGATGGATTATATTATATTCGATACCCCGCCGACCGCGCTGACCCTAAAGTTCATGGCCCTGCCCTCTGTTTCCCTGCTCTGGCTAAATGAGTTGATCAAATTCCGGCAGACCATACTGGACAAGAAGAAAATAATCACCCGCATAAAGAATGGCAAGCAGCAGGCCGGGGTTGAGACAGACCCCATACTGGCAAAGATAGAATCCATGGTAACCAGGTATCGGGAATTCGACAACCTGCTTAAAGACCGGCAGTTGACCAGATTATTTGCCGTGGTTAATCCCGATAAGCTCTCTCAGGCGGAGACAGAGCTGATATATAAAGAATTAAAGAATCTTGGTATTACTGTTTCCTTTCTGATTTTAAATAGATACCAGGGCGAGGAACACATCCTCTCAGGGCTTGAAAAAAAGTATCATGATTCCAGGGTGATCAAACTCGCCGAACAGGATAACGAAGTCACCGGGATCGAGATGTTGGAAGCAATTGACCTGCCGGTTGAGATCAGTGAAATATGAGTTTTGCTCACTTCCTTTAATAGATTGACGCACCGGCTCTGCTTAGGGAGCTGGTTCTGTAATCTCTAAGTGAAGCTCATCAAGCTGTTCCCTGCCTACAGACGATGGACAGTCATCCATGGGTGAGAAGCCAAGAGTGTTCTTGGGAAAGGTTATGACCTCACGAATAGTCGATTCACCGGCCATCAGCATTACCAGCCGGTCAAGGCCGGGAGCAATTCCGCCATGGGGCGGAGCTCCGTACTTGAAAGCCTCCAGCAGAAAACCGAATCTGCGCCCGGCTTCCTCGAAAGAGAGACCGATGATATTGAATATCCGCTTCTGGAGTTCAGGATCGTGGATACGAATCGAACCGGAGGCCAGTTCCACCCCATTACAGACCAGGTCATAGAGATCGCCTTTAACCCGGCCGGGATTCTCTTCCAGGGTATCGAGGTACTGCTCCTGGGGCATGCTGAACATGTGATGAGACGGTTCCCAGCGCTTTTCTTCTTCACTCCATTCGAAGAGGGGAAAATCAATTATCCAGGCAAAATTGAAGTTATTTTCATCATAGAGCTTAAGCTTTGCGGCCAACTCATTTCTGACTGCGCCAAGAGAAGTGCAGGCGGTTTTCCAGGTGTCGCCCACAAAGAGCAGCAGGTCTCCGGGCTCGGCGCCTGTTTCTTTGATAATCGCCTCTGAGAGGTCGCTGTAGAAGCGGGAGATGCCTCCCTCCAGACCTTCTTCAGTGACCTTCATCCATGCCAGTCCCTTTGCTTTGAATATCCTGGCTGTTTCCTCCAGCCGGGAGATCTCTTTTCTGGAGAAACCCGAGCAGCCTGGCGCCACCAGTGCTTTAACCACACCACCTGCGCCAACCACATCTTTAAAGAGCCGGAAATCTCCCTGCGCAAGCAGGGAGCTTAAGTCCTTTATCTCCAGGTCAAAGCGCAGGTCCGGTTTGTCTGAACCATATCTGTCCATGGCCTGGTCATAGGAGAGCCTGAGGAAGGGAACCTTAAGCTCTTTATTCAGAGTCTTGCGGAATACATGCTGCAGCATTCCTTCAATTACCTCAAAGACATCCTCTTTGGAAACAAAACTCATTTCCAGGTCGATCTGGGTATGCTCAATCTGGCGGTCGCCGCGGGCATCCTCATCACGGAAACAGTGGGCGATCTGAAAATACTTATCAAAACCGGAAACCATTAATAGTTGCTTGTACAGCTGCGGAGACTGGGGCAGGGCATAGAATTTGCCGCTGTGCAGGCGGGAGGGCACTAAGAAATCCCGCGCCCCTTCGGGTGTTGAGCGGATCAGGGTGGGGGTTTCAATTTCCATGAAACCTCTGCCGATCAGGTATTCCCGAACTTGAAAAGTTACCTCGTGGCGCAGCCTTATATTTTTCTGCATGGAGAAGCTTCTTAAATCAAGATAGCGGTACTGAAGACGAAGGTCTTCCCTGGCTTCAGTGCGCTCATCGATCATAAAGGGCACAGCGGCACAGGTGGACAGGATCTGAATATTCTCCGCCTTAACCTCAATTTCACCGGTCTGCATTGCCGGGTTTACCATGTTATCCGGGCGTGAACGCACCTCACCCTGAACCGCTATGCAATACTCGAATTTCAGCTCTGAAGCTGTATTTTTCAATTCCGGGGACGCATCAGCATCTATTACCACCTGGGTTATCCCATAGCGGTCTCTCAAGTTGATAAATTTGATGTTGCCGTGATCACGGTGGCGGTGCACCCAGCCGTTTATGGTTACTTTTTCAGCTAAATGGTTTTTGTTTAATTCACCGCAGGTAATGGTCCTCTTCATCTTTTCCATGGAAAAGAATCTATCATTTTAAAGCGCTGCGAGGCAATAGGAAAGCAGAGAGAATGCCAGGAAGTGGAATAATAGTTTTTTTGCTATACCTTTGGGCATACTCTCTGCTCTTTCATTTTATTCTGCCTGCGGCCGCCCTAAAGGACTTCCTGCGGTCGGCTGCTATTTGCAGCCGCCGCATCGCCGCCGGCTACAACCCTTTCCGTCTCTTTAACCTGGCTGAGCTCTTCTTCAGTGAATATCCTGTCTATATCGAGGATGATGATGAACTGCTCATCCCTCTTCCCCATACCCCTGATAAAATCGGTATTGAGGTTGGTGCCGATCTTAGGAGGGGGCTCGATCTGCCCGGGTTCCAGCTCGATCACCTCCTGGACTGAATCCACCAGTGCCCCGAGTACCACTGTTTCTTTGCCCAGGTAAACCTCCATTACAATAATACAGGTGTCTATAGTCCTTTCCGCTTTTTCCATGTCGAATTTAAGGCGCAAATCAACTACAGGCACCACGCTGCCTCGCAAATTGATAACCCCGGTCATAAATTCAGGGGTTCTGGGCACCCTGGTAATAGCGACCACTTCAAGAACTTCCTGGGCCTGGGAAACATCAATGGCGAATACTTCTTCTCCCAGCTTAAAGGTCAGGAACTGGGTAAGTTCTGCTACATCTGTTGCCATAATTCCGCCTCCTTTTTAATACTCTTCAAACTCAGAATCTTGTTTGTCCACAGCGTTTTCACTATTCTCCTGGTGAAGAGTGATACCTGTTGACTCCTTCTCCACATGGGCCACAGCGATTTTGTGGAGTTTTCGGGCCGCCTGGCGCTCCTCCCCGGTGGTGGGACCGGGCAGCATCTGCCTTTTAACAGCTCCGCCGGCGCCGTCTACTTTGAAGAACTCCATGGCGCTTTGCATCTGCTCGGCCTGGCTGGAGAGCTCTTCCGAGGTGGAAGCCATCTCTTCCGAGGCTGAGGCATTCTGCTGGATCACCGTATCAAGTTGAGCCAGGGCCTTGTTGATCTGATCAACACCGGAGTTCTGCTCGGCGCTGGCTGCGCTTATCTCCTGCACCAGTTCGGCAGTCTTCTGGATATCAGGCACCAGCTTGACCAGCATCTCACCTGCCTGGGTGGCCACCTGAACAGTTGAGCCTGAGAGGCCGCTTATTTCAGCGGCTGCAGTCTGGCTGCGTTCGGCCAGCTTCCTTACCTCCGATGCTACCACGGCAAAGCCCTTGCCGTGTTCACCGGCGCGCGCCGCCTCGATTGCTGCATTCAGAGCCAACAGGTTGGTCTGGCGGGCTATCTCTTCGATTATCGATATCTTGGCAGCGATCTGGTTCATGGCCTCAACAGCCTCGTTGACCGCGCTGCCGCTCTCCTGGGCATCGGCTGCCGCTTTCTGAGAGATCTTCTCGGTCTGCAGGGCATTGTCCGCATTCTGCTTGATATTTGATCCCATCTCTTCCATGGAGGATGATACCTCCTCTCCGGATGCAGCCTGTTCCGTAGCCCCCTGGGACATCTCCTGGGCCGTGGAACTGAGCTCCTCACTGCCGGCAGCTACATTCTGGGCTGCTGAGTTAATCTCTCCCACAATATCACGCAGCTTAAAAACCATATCCTGCAAGGCTTTGGCCAATATTCCTATCTCATCCTTCTGGTTTACATCAAGATCAGCGGTCAGGTCACCTGCCGCAATGGAGCGGGCAAATTCAACGCCCTTCTTCATGACCCCGGTAATGGAGAGGGTAATCAGTACGGCCATGAGCAGGCCGAAGACAACCGCTATAATGGCGCCGGCAAGAATCATCATGGTGGCCCTGGCAATTTCTTGCTCCATCTTGGCCTTCTGATCGGCCCGGGTTTCT
This sequence comes from Spirochaetales bacterium, assembly GCA_030604195.1. Lineage (GTDB taxonomy): Bacteria > Spirochaetota > Spirochaetia > SZUA-6 > DRHE01 > DRHE01. The sequence continues at coordinate 28,369 of JAUVWI010000032.1, read as the reverse complement.
GTTGCCACTTGATCCGTTTTCCTTGCGGCCTGTACCATCTCATCTTCCGCTTTGTCCATTTTTACGTCAATTTCTACATACTCATCAAAAGCTGCCAGGTAGGCCTGACCCTGGGCTATAACCATATCCGTTTGTTCCTGGTTGTGGGCCTGGTTGAATCTGGACCTCATATTTCTTGCCAGGTTGATTACATCAGTTGCAACTTCATCCACCTTCTCTTTATACTCAAGGTCATCCCGCAGTTGGTAATTTTTCTCATGCCTGCGGCACTCCAGTATCCATTTGATGATCTGGTTGGCATTTGCCCTTTTGGTCAATTTGTCATCTAAAAGGCTGTCTGCTGCATTAGCTTCACGCAGTTTTAAATAATCAGCCATCTGTTCCTTGAGGATCTCTTCAGCCTGGGCCTGCACTGCCCTGGCTGCGGCCACCATTTTACCGTCGGCAAGCTTACCTTCTTCATGCAGGTCCACATACAGATTAAAGGCTTTTTCATATTTATTGATTGCCGCGAGGATATCATCCATCTGTTTCTGGTTGACCGGGTCTTTGAACTTGACCCTGGTTGCTGCAGCCTGTTCTTTAACGTTTGTGATTATGGCAGCTACCTTTTCGATATACTCGCTGTCACCTCGCAGGATGAAGTTCTTCTCCTGCTGCCGCGCTTCAAGCATGTATTTCACCAGACGGTTGGCATCGTCAGCCTTGTCCACCCTGTCAACCACACCGGTCATACCATTCCAGCCGATAAAGCCGACTGCGGTGGTTAAAATCAGCACAATGACAAAGCCACCGCCGATTTTAAGCGCCAGTTTCATGTTTTTAAACATACTCTCCTCCTTCTATAAAGTTTTCTAAAGTAATTCCTCTTTTAACTTTTTCAATACAACAAGCAATTCATTATGATCAAAGGATTTGTCAAGAAAGAAGTCGGCGCCCGCTGCCAGGCAGGACTTTCTGAAGCGGGGATAGGGATAATTGGTAAAGACAATGAAAATGGGTCTTTGATTTTCCTTCTGAACCTTTTTAAGCACATCTATGCCGCTGCCGCCGGGCATCTGGATATCAAGCACCACAACATCGGGTCTTTCTGTTTCTATGGTTTTAATTGCCGCGGGCACATCCTCAGCATATATAATATTTTCTATTCCTGTAAATTCGGTAATAAGGTGCGACAGTCGTTGACGTAAAAATGTTGAGTCATCGGCAATCAGCAATTTCATAGGTTGGAATTCCCGCCTCTCCTAAAAAAACGATAATTCTTTGATCAGGTTAACAATAGCCCGCCGGAAGAGCTTTTTGTATCGTGGATTCTGTGATTTTTTTGTCGTATTTTGTCTATTCTTTTGTAGCAAAAATACTACAGGATCAGGATGGCAGAACTAATCGATCAGCCTGTTTTCGATTGCATAGCGGGTAAGCTCTGAGTTGGTGCTCACCTTGAGCTTCTCGAATATGCGGTAACGGTAGGTGCTTACCGTGGAGATGCTCAAGCCCAATTCCGCGGCTATCTGCCTGGTAACCTTTCCCGAAGCGATAAGCCTGAAGACCGTATACTCCCTGTCGGATAATTTCTCATGGGGGGCTTCACCGGAATCCGGGTCAAGGTAATCTGCCAGCCTCTGTGCCAGGGAGGCGCCGATATACCTTCTTCCTGTCGCCGCCACCCTGATTGCCGTTATCAGTTCATCAGCGGCTGTCTCTTTGGTCAGGTAACCCGCCGCGCCTGACTTGAGGACCCGTACGGCCCATTGTTCCTCAGAGTAAACGCTGAGTATCAAAACCGGGATTTTAATTTCTTCACTTCGCAACTGCTTCAGAACCTCCACCCCGGTCAGTCCGGGCATGGAAATATCGAGAAGGATAACGTCATATATCCCGGTCCGCGCCTTTTCAATAACCTCATGACCATTGGCGGCTTCACCGGTCACTTTAATATCTTTGGTCTGTTCGATAATCTTTTTAAAACCCTGCCGTACTATTGGATGGTCATCGGCTATCAGTACCTTGATCATTTCAGTCTATCTTACTCTTTTTGCAGGGCATAGTCACGCTGACCGTGGTTCCCTCTACCCCTCTGCCGAGAATCACCAGGCTTCCGCCCAGCAGGCTGGCTCTTTCCTGCATTCCCAGTATGCCCAGGGACTTTTGGTTAGCCAGTTCCTCATTGGTAATGCCTCTGCCATTATCCTGAATAGTCAGCAGCAGCTCCCCGTCTCTCTCTGTTAGGGAAATTTTAAGTTCAGTTGCTTCTGCATGACGGATGATATTGGTGACGGTCTCCTGGCAGATGCGGAATAGAGCGGTTACAACTGCAGCATCCGCAGTGACATTCTCCGGAAGATCGTCTATCCGGCATTTAATACCCGAGTGTTTTTGACAGTTCTCAGCCAGCCACTCGATACCGGCAATCAGGCCGAACTGATCCAGGATAACGGGTCGCAGCCCGGTGGCCAGGCTTCTGCTCTTCTTGATAATTGAGTCGGTTAACTCTATGGTCTCTTCAATTTTATCAAATGCTGATCCATCTATCGGGGATTTTTCTTCAACTTTAAACTCGTTGCGCAGTCCGGTCAGCTCCAGGCGGAGAATTGTAAGATCCTGGCCCAGCTCATCATGCAGTTCCCGTGCTATGCGGGTTCTTTCCTCTTCGATCTTAAGCTGCAGATTCGCAGCCAGCTCCCTGTACCTCTTTTCGCTGACCCGCCGGGCCTCTTCTGCCTGCTCCTTTTGGGCTCTTGTTCTGATTGCTTCGATACCGTGAGATAAATCAGCGGCCAGAGCAGTAAGGAGGCTGGTCTCTTCATGGTCAAAAGCATCCGGTTTGGCAGCGTAAATGTTCAAGACGCCTAGAACCTTGCCCGATACAATCAGGGGCAGAGAGAGTGCTGAAGCGTAGCCCCGATTTTCAGCCTCTGCCCGCCACAGGGCAAAGTTGGGATCAGTCAATATGTTGCGGCAGATGGCCGGCTTTGCGGTGCGGATCGCAATACCGGCCGGGCCGCGACCTCGCTCAGTATCCGCCCAGGTAATATTAACTTTATCAAGGTAACCCTCTTCAAGTCCATGGTGAATCACCGGCAGGACTGTCTTATCGGGATCATCTTCGGCTATGCCAATCCAGGCAAAGCGGTGCCCGCCGTGATCCACGATGATCCGGCAGGTTTCATGGAGCAGGGCTACTTCGTCCTGTTTCCGTATTATGGCCTGATTGTTCTCGATGAGAGCATTGAGCGTGCAGTTCGCCCGCAGCAGTTTTTTTTCTACCCGGCGGCGCTTTAGAGTATTGAGCAGAAGAACCAGCATAATCAGGGAGAGAACAATTATTGCGGCCACTGATAATTAAGCCCTTAAAACCTTGATTTTTGGGGGCAGCAGTTTCAGAATGAGCGGAAAATTATCCCTGTCAAGCCAGTAGCTCTCGCCGTCGAGCTGCATCGGTATGTTGCCGGAATAGGAAATCTGCAGGCTTTCGGCATTAAAAAAGTGAACCTCCGGCAGGGTTGTGTGCCCGCCTGAGTAGAATAGTTTCTTTGTTTCCATTTTCCGCAGCAGGCTCATGGAATCAACAATACAGACATTCTCATCTCCGGGCAGGATCATCTTGCCCTTGCCATATACCCGGTGGCCAGAGGTACCGAAGACCACCATTGAGGGAATAAACTCAGGCTTCCGGATCTCTTTACCGTGGCTCTGTATTAAGATTTCCATGACTGCCGGTTTGGCGCGGTGATTATAGAAGATGACACCGGCGTCTACCAGGGCCAGGTAGGCATCGCCCGGTATTATGCGTTTGAATTTGTTGGTCAGATAGGCAATATATGCACAGATTCCCAAACTGGCAATGTTAAAGGAGTAAAGAGGGCCGATATACGGGCCGTTTATTTCTATACAGCCAATAGCTAATTCCCGGTGGGGTGAAAGGATCAATTCATAGGCCTCATCAACGGTATGGGCATCTGCCACGTCATTACCGGTGCCCAATGGAAAACGGAGCAGGTGCAGATTTTCAAGCAGGTAATCATCCGCCTCGATCAGACCGGTGCATATCTCGTTGCTGGTTCCGTCACCTCCGGCGCCTATCAGGAGTCTTTCCATTCCTGAATTGCGCCTGGCTTCCTCATTCAGGATGGTCAGAGTGATTTCGCGCGCCTGGCCGGGGCGCTGAGTGAAATGAACGGTCTTGATCTCTATTTTTCGTTCGGGATAGCGCAGGCGCAGTTCCGCCAGTTTGCCTTCCAACTCAGCTATGATTTTTTTAAGTTTCTGCTTTTTCCTATAGAAGCCGGCATGGGGGTTGACTATTATATCAACAACCAGCGGCGCCTCTTCCGCCTTCTTTGAGTAGCGAGTCAATTCGGAAATACCTTCAGCGTAAGCGGCTATAAGATTCATATTCCTCCTTTTATATGCCAGGTTATATGTTAGGCGCCAATACTTACTCTAGTCAAGAGTATGTAGCACACTCTTTTCAATCAGGTCGATAGCTTTTTTAAAAAAGAGCGGTTTGCAGCTTAACAGCCCAATAGTTCCGCTCTATAATAGCTAAAACCGGAAAAGGGGATTTTGCCAATGAGTGATAAATTAGTAAGAAGGTTCAGGGATGAAGCGGTAGCCGTATATGCAATTGAAAACCAAACAGCACAACCGGATTTTAAAAGATACGTGGTCTCTACCAGGGATACCAGGGACCTGATGAATCATCCGGAGATTATCAACTGTGATTTTACCAATTTAATGCGCAATGGGGTTACCAATGCTCTGAAGGGAATAAATGTACTGGAACGTTTAAGCTGCATAAACTCAAAAAGCGTAAATGTATATCATATATTGAGGGGGGGTTTGAATTTCCAGGTAAGAGACGCCTTGAGAAAGGCGTACGGCTATAAATGGCACAGCAGTTCCTACATTTCCAGCCAGAGAATCCTTAAAAAAGGCAGATTTGAGATTACTGAGGATCAATATAGAAAATTTATCATACCCAATGATGCCACTCTCTATACCGCAGATATTGTGGCTTCCGGAGTATCTCTTAATCACGGTTTTGAGTATATAGACAGTTACCTGGAATCCCGGGGTTTCGAGCTTAAGAACATGATCTTTATTACAATCGGTTGTATTGAGGCAGAAAGGGTTCTGCGGAAGTGGCATGATATGTTCAAAGAGAAATACTCAGGGTTCAACAATTCGATTTTAATCTACCTTGAGGGCAGGTTCGGACTGGCTGTAAAGGGTACACCCCTGCGCAATTATTTGTATGATACGGATTTGCTTAAAAATTACCGGCTTGGGGCATTGCTGTCACCGGAATACGAATACTCCCAGTTTGAAAAGATGATAATAGGGCTGGAGGCCTGCTCGATCTATGACGGGGGTAAGAAGGGTTTTGAACCTGTTAATCATATTAAGGATGTACTGGAGTTCTGGGAGAAGCAGTTGGCCACGGCTGAAACAGAGGATCTCTCTTTATGGGATGAATATAATTCCCGATTCCCACTGGACATGTATTTTGCCGATATCGGAGAGCAGGGAAAAGGCAGCCCGGGGCTGCTTCAGGAAAAGAAGAGCAGCTATTGGCAGGGGTTAAGAGAGAGTGAGTATGGTAAACTCTATAAAAAGTTTGAATGGCTGTGGAGTGACCAGAGGGTAGAAGCGGCGAGAATGCCGGGAAGTTTTGCCCAGGTATGTGAAAAGAAAATAAAGTATCTGAAAAGCCTGATAGAAAGCGAGGCCTGATAATGGAAGCTGAAAAAGAGTATCACCTAAATCTGCGCAAAGGTGATGTGGGGCGCTACGTGCTGCTGCCCGGGGACCCGGCGCGAGCTGCAAAAATTGCGGAATATTTTGATGATGCCAGGGAAATGGCCTTTAACCGGGAATACCGTACCTTTACCGGCACTATTGACGGCACAAAACTGTCAGTTACCTCCACCGGAATCGGCTGTCCATCCGCTGCAATCTGTATAGAGGAGCTGATTAAGTGCGGAGCCGACACCTTTATCCGGGTAGGCACGGCAGGCGGCCTGCAACCGGAAACCGAACTTGGAGATGTGGTGATAACCACGGCAACGGTGCGCGAGGAGGGCACCAGCCGCCAATATGTGCCCCTGGAGTACCCGGCGGTGGCGGACTTTGAGGTTACTGCCGCGCTGCGAGATGCTGCGGCCCGGCTGGGCTTCCGTTATCACCTGGGAATAGGTCACACCAAGGACGCCTTCTACACTGAGGGAGCCGTGGACCTGCCCCTTAAAGAGCACACCGCTTTGCAGTGGCGGGCCTGGGAGCGGGCCAATGTTCTCTCTACATCCATGGAAGCTGCCGCTATCTATGTGATCTCTTCAATCAGAAGGGTCAGGGCGGGTGAGGTGCTGGCCATAATCGGCCTGACCTACAAGGATGAACCCATAGTGGCCAAGGTGGGTATCGACGAGGCAATTAAAGTGGCTTTGGAAGGGGTAAGGATCCTGGTCGCCCGAGACAGGGGGGTCAACCACTGAAGCGCCGGCAGCCGCGACAGTGCCGGGGAGAATGAGTAAAGCTTATATCTTGAAAAGATTGCCTTTAATTTTCTTAAATGGTTTTCTTTCGTGGTTCGCAAAAAGATTAGACAATGTAAGATACTCAATATAAGAATCCAGGCTGAAATTCTGATCATTGATCTTTCTTATCTCGCGCATATCATTTTTTAAATCTGATGATTTTGATAAGAGCAGTAATTCCCGCTTTTCTTCTTTACTTAGTTTTGCTGTGCTTTTTTTTGAATTCTTCATACCTCTCTTCTTTTTTAAAAAGTTTAAAGTATTCTCCAATTAATTTCCAGTTGAGTTTTTCGCCAAAGCGTTCCATCAGCAACTGTATATCTGCATATTCAAGTAGTTCCCTTGATATATCATTGCTCATAGCCTGAATTTTCAGGCCAATAATATCCTCAGGAATTACCACTCTTATATTATATTTACTGTTAAAAATTGGTCTTTCCACGGCTCTTTTAAGCATGGAGAGTGAGATTCTTCTGAAAGCATGAAGAAAATCAATCTGGCCGAATGGTTTTAGATCGGATATGTATTGAGAGACATTCTCCGTTTTATAGATGTTTTTATACGTATACCCGGTCATAATTTTTTCGATTTTGTCAAGGTCTGCCGAGTTAACTAGAAAATCAAGATCAACCGTTGACCTCATAATTCCCCAGCTTCCCATGGCAAATCCGCCTATTAAAGCGTATTGAATGTCCTCTTCTGTAAAGCTTTTAAGTATTAGATTAAGAACTTTTATAAAATCCATTTTTACTTCACTATCTTTTATTCATTGTAAGCTAATTGTCAACCATTTATAGAACCGGGAAAAGCTGAATGAGCCCCTGACCAATTACAGCTATATCAGCGGTTTTTTTGCTAAATCGATCTTAGATTTTATGAAGGCGGATGCCAGCCCGGCAGGGTGCTGCCCGGATATGGTAAGCGGGAGAACTTCATTCTCATAGGCCTTTCCAGGAGCAGTAACTTTGCCGGCTTGAGCAGGTAGAGAATAGAACGGGCAAGGTAATAGCCATACACCAGACCTGCGGAACCACTGGAACATAACACTCCCGCCTCTTGCATGGCTCGAGCCTTGCTTTTATAATGCTCCGATATGAGCAAGATAAACATTGAGAAATTAGCCAACAGCGGCGCTTTGAGAACTAAAAAATACATTCCCGGAAAATCAAAGCAGGAAGTGGAAAGGGAGCTGGGTTTGCAGGATATAGTCAAGCTGGCCTCCAATGAAAACCCCCACGGCTCTTCACCCTTTGCCGGTGAAGCCCTTAAAGGCCTGGCGGGCAAAGTGAACATATATCCCGACAAGGTGAGCACTGACCTGCGGCGTAAGCTGGCTGAGCTGACCGGCTGTGGCGAAGCAGAGATATCTGTGGGCAATGGGGCTGACGGGGTCATTTTTAACCTGGGCATGGCTGTTATCGACCAGGGCGATGAAGTGATTATTCCGGAGGTTACCTTCCCGGTATATGAAACCATCACCCAGATAATGAGGGGTAAGGTAGTTTATTCAATGGTCAGGGAGCTGCGCATAGAGCTGCCCGATATATTGGCCAGGATAACGCCAAAGACCAAGGTTATCTTTCTCTGCAATCCCAATAATCCCACAGGCGACGCCCTGCCGCCGCAGGAGCTTACCGCTTTTTTCCACCAGGTGCCTGAAGAGGTGTTGATTGTGCTTGATGAAGCCTATATCGATTTTACCGATAAATCGTTAAATCCCGGCTCTATAGAGATATTTAAGGGGGGCCTTAACAACCTTTTTATTATCCGCACCCTCTCCAAGGCATATGGCCTTGCCGGAATCAGGGTTGGCTATGGAATAGGTGCGACTGAGCTTGTCAGCCTGGTTAACCAGGTAAAACCACCCTTTGATGTTTCCCTTATAGCTGAAGTTGCCGGCCAGGCAGCTTTGGCTGACACTGCTTTTATGCAAGCAACCCTGACTGACTCGATTAAGGAGAAGAACTACTTTTACCGGGAACTGGATAAACTGAAACTTAAATATGTCAGGTCACATACCAATTTTGTGCTCATCGATACCGGCTTTGACGCAAGCGATATCTTTAACCGCCTGCTTTCGCGCGGGGTAATTGTTCGCCCGGCAAAGAGTTACAATTTGCCCACCTGCATCAGGGTTACCCTGGGCAGGCATGAGGAGAATATCCGGTTTTTCCAGGCTTTGGAAGATGCGTTGAAAGGGGGAATTTGATGGAAATTAACTTTTTTATCTGGAAAGATACTGCGATTGCTGAAAAAAACAAAATTTTTAAAAGAGCTCAGATTGATATCTCAGAAATAGTCGAGACAGCCAAAAGAGTACTGGCGGCTGTTAAGGAAAGGGGAGATGAGGCGCTTTTAGAGTATATAGAAAAATATGATGGTGTAAAGCTCGAAGCGAGTCAGCTCAAAGTCACAGAAGCGGAATTTGAGCGGGCAGAGAGAGAACTGGCAGCGGATGTTAAGGAGGCGGTGCGGAATAATATAGAGAATATCAGGAAATTCCATAATATTCAGCTGCCGCCGCCCATGCAGTTTATGTCTATCGCTCCCGGGGTTTATGCCGGTGAGAAGAGCGAGCCAATCGATTCTGTCGGTATCTACGTACCAAGGGGCAAGGGCTCCTTTCCTTCAGTGCTCTATATGATGGCTGTACCGGCGAAGATTGCCGGTGTGAAGAAGATCATCATAGCCACTCCCCCGGGGCCGGATGGTAATATTGATGCCGGAACCCTCTTTACTGCCCGACAGTGTTCAGTTTCCGATGTGTATAAAATTAGCGGAATACAGGGTATCGGAGCCCTGGCCTACGGCACAAAAAGCGTTCCCGGAGTTGTCAAGATAATCGGTCCGGGCAGCAGCTACGTCACTGCCGCCAAAAGGGTTCTTTATGGTATTGTTGATGTGGGCTTGCCGGCCGGTCCTTCGGAGTCAGTGATTATTGCTGATAGTACTGCAGATCCGAAAAAAGTGGCCCTGGATTTTCTTGTTGAAGCAGAGCATGGACCCGATTCAGCATCCATACTGGCAACTGATTCCCTGAAACTTGGTAAAGAGGTGGTAGAGATTGTGCCTTCATTAGTAAAAAAACTGACTCCTGTAAGGCAAAAGTTTCTAAAAGAGAATATGAAAAAATACAGCGGTGTGGTGATCGTTGAGAACCTCGAAGAGGCAGTGGAATTTGCAAATCAATATGCGCCTGAACATCTTTCCGTGCAGACAGATAACCCATTTGACCTGCTTCCCTTTATCAAGAATGCCGGGGAGATACTGCTGGGAGAAAACACCTCTTTCAGTATGGCAAACTATTCTATCGGTCCAAATAACACCTTGCCGACCGGCGGCTTTGCCCGCACTTTTTCTCCTGTTTCGGTAAGAGATTTCTGCAAGTATTCCTCGGTAGGTTACGTTACGGCAAGAGGGTTTCATGAATTAAAGGAGAGCGCGGTCAAGCTAGCTGAATATGAGGGATTTCCAGCTCATGCCCAGGCGCTGACCTTGAGAGATATTGAATAGCTGTCAGATTACCGGAGAGTCGCTTTACTGCTCTTTCCTTCCGGCGAATATTGGCAGGTATATCTCAAAAGTAGTGCCTTCTCCGGGTTTGCTGCTGGGCATAATGTAGCCCTGGTGCTCCTTAACAATGCCGTACACCATGGCCAGGCCCAGGCCGGTTCCCTTGCCTATATCTTTGGTGGTATAGAAGGGCTCAAATATATGTTTAAGGCTCTCTTCATCTATTCCATGTCCATTGTCTGAAACAGTAACCAGAGCATAAGTACCAGGCGCAGCACCGGGGTGGGTCCTGCAGAATTCCTGGTCCATAGTTGTAATTCCGGTTTTTATAATCAGATTTCCGCCTCCGGGCATAGCGTCTCTGGCATTGAGAGCCAGGTTTATCAGCACCTGTTCAAGTTGTACAGGATCACCATTAATTCTCTTAAGATTATCAGCCAGTTCAAGTTTGATTTCAATAGTCTTGAGAAAAGTTCTCTCAAGGATCTTGTTTAACTGCTTTATCAGCTGGTTCAGGTCAACGGGCCGGAGTATAATTTTCTTTTTCCTGCTGAAAGTAAGCAGCTCCCTGGTAAGCTCCGCCGCTCTGGCCGTAGCATCCCGGATTGCCAGAAGATCATTGTATTCCTGGTTTTCCGGCTTCTTACCGGTCAGCAGGATATCAGTATAGCCCTGAATTATCTGGAGAAGATTATTGAAATCATGAGAAATTCCCCCGGCCAGGGTGCCTATAGCTTCCATTTTCTGGGTATGCAAAAGCCTGGCTTCCAGTCTCTTTTGATTGGTAATATCTCTATAGATACCCAAAACAGCTAGCTGTTCCCTGCCTATTTTAATGGGCGCCCCCCTGATGGAGACATCGATCAAAGTGCCGTCTTTACAGCGGCGCACACTTTCCACATCTACTCTGGCGCCTGTGGCAACTTTTTCAGTTATATCGGCGGCCTCTTGCCTGAGGTCATCAGGAACCAGAATATGGTCGATGTATTTGCCAAGCAGCTCATCATTCGCGTAACCGAAAACATTGGTAAATTCACTATTAACCCGCAGGATCCGGCTCTGGTTGTCAACCAGGGCAATTGCCTCAGGCGCGTTTTCAAAGAGTCCCTCAAAGTATGCCTCGTGGATATGGTGGCTTCTACCCTGCTTTGCGGCAGCAGAGCTCTCTTTCCCCTCAGAGGAGGACCGGCTGCGCAGAGAGATCAATTCAGCTATAAGCTCCTCCCGTGTTTTATGCTGATCCTCCACTTATCTATTTATCCTCCGATTACCTCGCGTTTTCCCGGGATTCACGTCTCTCTTTTTTTCGGGCTCCTGATGGCAGCGGAAATTACAGCGGCAGTAAGGCAAAGAATACCGCAGATGGTAAAGGCAATGGGAAAGTTCCCCATATCGCCCAGAACACCGCCCAGGATCGGTCCGAATATGCCGCCTACGCCATAAGCCAGGAATACCCAGCCGTAATTCTGCCCAATGTTTCCGGCGCCGAAGGTATCAGCCGTAAGGGTGGGAAAGAGGGCGAAATTGCCGCCGAAATTGAAACCGATAAGGGCGGAACCCAGGTAAAGAAAAGCGGGGGTGCCGGCCAGCCACTGAAAGAGGATCATGAATAACCCCTGGGTGGCAGCCATCAGGATTACTGAAAGTTTACGGCCGATCCTGTCAGATAAAATCCCCCAGATTATTCTGCCCAGACCATTGGCTAAAGAAAAGAAAATTGCCATTGAGGTTCCGGCAATTGCTCCGGCAGTTTTTTCATCGAGTCCGTTGTTGGCTAAAAGCAGGGCTTCCCTGGGGAAAAGCTTCATCAGGCCGATGGTCATCAAACCAGCGCCGGCGCTGAAAATAAAGGTTATCAGGATCATATAAAATTGCGGTGTCTTAAGCATTTCGCCGCTGGTAAAATCCATGCTGCGGCCGGCTCCATGATTATTCCGGGCCTCCGGAGGCTGCCAGCCTGCCGGTTTCCAGCCTTCGGGGGGATAGATCATCCAGATGCCGCCAATAACCACCATGGCCAGAAAAGCGGCGCCGTATATGGTGAAGGTAAGACTTAAGCCAAGGTTATCAAGAAGATTACCCCAGGCGCCTGCCAGTTTTACCCAGAACATGGCGCCGAAACCGAAGCCTGCTACAGCCAGGCCGGTGATTAATCCCTTTTTATCGGGAAACCAGCGCATGCCCACGGCAATGGGAACCACGTAGGCCAGGCCGATACCGCTGCCCCCGACAATACCGACAAATAGTATAAGCAGAACCCTGCTGGTACCGCCAAATGAACCTGCCAGGATATAACCCAGGCCGAGAACAATGCCTCCTGATATTGCCAGCTTGCGCGGCCCTATCCTGGCCATGAGCCTGCCGGCAATTACCATGGCTATGGCAAAACAGGCCAGTCCTGCGGAAAATACATATTGAGTTTCGGTTTTGGACCAGCCGGCATCTTTAAGTGAGGGGGTAAAAACAGACCAGGCATATATGGCGCCCAAAGCCAGTTGTATAAGGACCGCGCCGACTACTACCAGTGAGCGGTTCATTGCCTTATCTTCTATTTTATTCATCTTTTTTAAGCCTTTTTCTCGATTGGAATATTACCACTATTTATATTCCAGAAATTATGTCGGGTCAAGGATGAGAAACAATAGAGAGCAGCCCCTGCAAATTCCCACAATAATTCTCACTATATGGAATGGGCTTCTCGAAAGATCTCTTGACAACTGGCTTTTGCCACTATTAAGATTACTGGGAAAACAATGGCATCAATAGCAAAAATTCACAGTATTTTGGAACTCCTGCAGCGGAACTGCCGTAAAGGGATGAGCAACAAGGAGATAAGCAAAGCCCTGTCAATTCCTCCCTCAACCTGCTACCGGATACTGGCGGCGCTCAAAAAGTATGATTATGTCTGCCAGCTCCGGCCGGATATGCGTTATTATCTCGGTTATGCACACCTGCGGCTGGCTGAGTCGGTTATCGAAGGCATGGATGAAGCGGCAATAAGCCTGCCCTATCTTGAGGAGCTGCACCAGGAAATCGAAGAAACCACCTTTTTTGCCAGGTTAAGCGGGGAACTCTGTATTGCCATGGAGATGTGCGGCTATATAAATACCAGGATATCGGTGGGCCGGGGAGAGGTCATGCCTTTTTACTGTTCAGCTGCAGGCATGGTAGTGCTGGCTTTTATGGGCGATAAGGATCGCAAGAGGATACTAAAAAACCTTACTTTCAAGGCTTTTACTGAGAATACAGTTACTGACCCGGATAAGCTGGAGATAAGGCTGGCTGAGGTCTATGAGTGCGGTATTGCCTATAATCTGCAGGAGTTTCATAACGGCATAAACGCTATGGCCACTCCCATATTCGACAGGCAGAACCGGGTCTTAGGCGCGCTGGCAATAGTGGGCACCTCGGTTGATCTTGACAGAGAGCAGCTTGAAGAATATTCCCGGTTATTTTTAGCGGCAAGCGCTGACATAACCGCTGTCCTGGGGGGAAAGTATCCTGATAGATTGCTGAAGGAAGGAAAAAATGACTAAAAAAGAATATAATTTTCTGGGACATGATTTTCCCCGTAAAGATGGTATTGCCCGGGTTACCGGCCGGGAAATCTACCCATCCGATGTAACCTGCAGCAATATGCTTTACGGCCGCATTCTGCGCAGTCCCTACCCGCATGCACGAATCAAAAATATTGATTTCAGCGGCGCAGAAAAATTAGGTGCGGTCTGCTTAAGCTTCAATGATATTCCGGATAAGTTCTTTAATCTGCGCCAGGTTTCCATACCCAGGTCCACTTATAAGGACTGGCAGGTCTTAAGCAATCATATGCGGCAGGTAGGCGATTTCTTCGGCGCCGTGGCAGCGGAGAGCGAGGAGCTGGCAGAAATTGCGGCCCGGGCCGTAAAAGTTGAATGGCAGCAGCTGCCCGCCTATATGAGCATAGAAGCGGCTTTGATGGCGGAAAAGGATCTGATCCATGACCGGGTATACCTCGAGGATAAGGAAATTGTTATCCGCAACAATATTGCCTGCACCAGGGAGGTTGTTGAAGGCAATGTGGAGGAGGGTTTCAGCCAGGCTGATGTAATCGTGGAGAATGAATTTGTCAGTCCCCGGGTCTATCATTCCCAGCTCGAGCCCAAAGCCTGTGTCTGCCGTGTTGAAGCTGATGGCGGCCTGACTGTCTGGCCTGCTACCCAGGCCCTGCACAATACCCGTATATTGATCGGAGAGATATTCGATATTCCCTTGAACAAGATCAATGTTAAACGCATAGCCGGGGGAGGCCACTTCGGCTCAGGTATCCACACCAACCCGGTTATTCTTATTACCTCCGCCCTGGCCCTGAAGTCTGGTCAGGCGGTTAAGATAGTACAGACCCGTGAAGAGGATATGTATGATCACTGCCGTTATCCGGCGCGGTACACTTTGAAGATCGGGGCAAAAAAAGACGGCACCCTGATTGCCGGGGAAATGAACGCGGTAATTGACATTGGCTGTCATCATGTTCAGGCTCTGGCTTACCTGGGCGTTCTGGCCGGGTGGTGGCATTCTCTCTACCGGCTTCCGAACCTGAAGTATGAGGGCAAGGCTGTATATACCAATAAAGTTCCCACCTGTGCCATGCAGGGTTACGGCGCTCCCCAGGTAACCTTTGGTGTAGAGACTACTATGGATATGCTGGCGGAAAAACTTAAGGTAGACCCTCTGGAGTTCCGCATTAAGAACTACGTGGGCCTCGGTGAAATATTCTGGGGACAGGGACCCACCATAAGATCCCTTATCCAATCTGACGGGGTAAAAGAGTTGCTTATAAAGGGAGCTGAACTGAGCGGTTGGCACAGCCGTCCTGATCCGTCTATACAGAGCGGGCGTTTCCGAAAGGGAATAGGCTTTGCCAGGGGTTTCCATACCTCGGGCACCGGCGCACCGGTACCGGGGGAGGTCAAGGATTACACCACGGTCCAGGTCAAGGTAAATGAGGATGGTTCCATTGATATCCTGACCGCGCTTATGGATCACGGGGGCGGTACCCTGGACGCTGCCGCTAAATTGGTGGCTGAGGAGTTCTGCGTACCCCTGGAAAAGGTGGGCATCTCTCCCGCTGACACCCGCTCCACCGGTTACGATGTCTGCACCCACGCTACCAGGGGGGTGTACTGCGGCGCCGGTGCGGTATTGGATGTGGCCCTTGATGCAAAAAAAGTGCTCTTCGAATATGCCTCCAGGATCCTTGATGCCCCGGTGGACTCTTTAAAGACCAAACTTGATAAGGAGAAGGGAGAGTCCATAATTTATGTAGTGGGAATGGATGAAAGGAATATAACTATCAGGGAAGCTGCGCAGACCGCAATGAATAAGGATTGGGGCACTGCCATAGCCTGCAGGAGTGTTCGCAAGGTTAATTGTCCCCCCGCTTATACCACCTTTTTTGTTGAGGTGGAGGTGGATACGGAAAACGGTATGGTGACCATTAAAAAAGTGGTGGCCGGCAGTGATGCGGGGGTGGTTATCAACCCGATCCTGGCAAAGGGCCAGCTCCACGGGGGCTTCAACCGCGGCGCGGGCATGGCTCTTTTAGAGGAGGCTGAATACAATTCCGAAAGCGGGGAACTCTTAAACCAGGCTATGCTAACCGATTATAAAATGCTAGGGGCTTCGGATATGCCTGATCCTGAAGACTTCCAGGTTTTTTTTGCCGACACCTATGAACCCACCGGGCCCATGGGCGCCAAGGGAATAGGAGAGGCTGCCTTAAATCCGGTACCGGCCGCGGTTCTTTCGGCAATCCACAACGCAACCGGAATCTGGTTTACCAGGATGCCTGTTTTACCGGAGCATATTCTAGAGGCGTTGACAGCGCAAACAGTGCAAAAGGAAGGAAAAAATGTCTAATTCGAGGGTTTTGAGTTATAATTTTGACTATTTTCAACCGGAGACCCTGGAAGATGCCCTGGATTTAATAAAGAAGAAGGGAAGCAGGATCATTGCCGGGGGCAGCGATCTGTTAGTGCAGATGAAAACCGGCAACGTCGAACCGCAGGCTTTAGTAAATATTTTAGGGCTAAAGGAACTGGATTTTATCAGCCTGAATGACAAAGGAAATGGTAAAGGCCTGGAAATTGGCGCTGCCGCCCAACTATACAAAATCGAAGAGAATGATCAGATACAAAGGAATTATACCGCCCTTTTTGAAGCGGTAAAGTGCATAGGCTCCACCCAGATACGCAATATGGCCACCATGGCCGGCAACATCTGTAACGCCTCTCCGGGAGCGGATACCGTGCCGCCGTTGATAGTTTTCGGCGCCGAGGTTGTAATCCGGAGCCTGACCGGGCAGGGCGGAATAGCAGAGAGAAGGGTGGCCGTTGAAGATTTCTGCACCGGCCCCGGAACCACAGTATTGGCAGAGGGAGAAATGGTAACCGCTATCGTTATTCCCCCGATGAGCCAGGGGTCGGGTTCAGCTTTCAAAAAACTATCCAGGGTCACCCTTGATCTTGCCAAAATAAGCTGTGCCCTCTGCCTGGAGCGGCAGGGAGAAATATGCACATCTGTGCGTGTCGCAATTGGCGCGGCCGCGCCAACAGTAATAAGGGCCCGACTGGTTGAAGAGGCCCTTACCGGGGAAAAAATCACTAAAAAATTCTTGTCTGAGTCAGCCGGGCTGGTAACCGGGAATATCTTGCCCATAACCGATATCCGTTCCACCAGCCAATATAGAAACCAGGTTGCGCCAGTACTGATCGCCGATACTTTTGAGCAGGCCTGGCAAAAATCGGGAGGAAATGCTATATCATGCTATTACCTTTGAAATTTCGCGTGTTCAGCGCGAAAAATAATCAAGTCAGCGACCGCAGGAAGTCCTGTGGACGCCCGAATATATATTGTGTTGGACTTTTGCTTCAAGGAGTTCGGTTGTGAATGTAAGCTGCGATGGGAGAAGATCCATTACCCTGAAAATCAATGGCAGGGAGCGTTCCCTGGAGGTCAGGCCCAATGAAATTCTGCTTAATGTGCTGCGCGAGCGTTTTGACCTGATGGGCAGCAAGTACGGCTGCGGCATAGGGGAGTGCGGCGCGTGCACGGTACTGCTCAACGGCCGGGCCGTTCTATCCTGCCAGATACTGGCCATATCAGTTGCGGGGCAGGAGATAACCACCATCGAAGGTATCAGCCGGGGCACCCTGCATCCTTTACAGGAGGCCTTTATTGAAGAGGGCGCAGTGCAGTGCGGCTTCTGCACACCGGGAATGATCATGTCAGCCAAAGCCCTGCTCGATAAAAATCCCGATCCCACTAATGAGCAGATAAAAGAGGCAATCCGTGGGAATTTGTGCCGCTGTACCGGGTATACAAATATTATCAGCGCGGTAAAGAGCGCGGCTATAAAAATGATAAAAGAATGAGCAAAGGAGATAAGATATGAGTTTTACGGGCAGAGATATTCTGACCACTGAAGATCTTACTAAAGAGGATATTCTGGAGATACTCAAAGTTACCGCAAAAATGGAAGAAGCGGTTCAAAAAGAGAGGGTTTTAAAGCTCTTGTCCGACAGGATCGTAGCGGTTTTATTCTTAGAGCCCTCAACCCGTACCAGGCTTTCCTTTGTAACCGCGGTGCACCGGCTCGGCGCCAAACCGGTTATTGTGGCAGATGCAAAGAGCTCTTCGGCGCAGAAGGGGGAGTCCCTGGCTGATATGGGCAGGACCGTGGCCGGTTACGTGGATTGTATAGTAATCCGCCAACCCCAGAAGGGTGGGGCTAAAGTAATCGCCGACGCTGTAGATGTGCCTGTTATCAACGGCGGCGACGGTGCGGGTCAGCATCCCACCCAGGCGCTCCTGGACCTGTACACCATTCAGAAGGAGCGGGGAACCCTGGAGGGGTTAAAGGTTGCCATGGTGGGTGATTTGAAGTTCGGGCGCACCGTGCACTCACTCTCCTATGCTTTGGCGCCCTTTGCTCCGGAGTTTATCTACTGCGCGCCTGATGAGCTTAAAATGCCTGAATCGATTGTCAGTGACATGGGGCAGAGAGGGGTGCCGGTAACCCAGACTGCGGCCATCAGCGATGCCCTGCAGGCGGATGTAATCTATATGACCCGCATACAGAGAGAGCGCTTCACCGAAGCTGAGCAATATGAAAGGCTGAAGGGGAGTTATGTGCTCAACCGTGAATTGGTGGAGAGCGGCAACAGGAATATCGTTATTATGCATCCCCTGCCCAGGGTTGATGAGATTGCTGTTGATGTTGATGAATTGGCCAATGCCGCCTATTTCCGCCAGGCTCATAACGGTGTCTATTTGCGCATGGCACTTTTGGCTTTGGTCTGCGGAGAGGCCCTGGTTTAAAGAGGTTTAAAAAGGATTAAAGAGGATTAAAGAGGGAGGATAAAGTGAAGAATTTTAAATATTTCCGGCCAAAAGATCTGGATGAATTGCTGGCAATAAAAAACGAGCGGAAAGAAGAAGCCAGGCTGCTGGCCGGCGGCAGTAATCTGCTGGTTTATATCAAGGAGGGCAGCCTCAAGCATGCCACTCTTGTTGATATCGATTCGCTTACTGATTTGAAGGGTATCAGGGAGAAAGGCGGATATCTGGAGATAGGGGCAGCCGAGACCATCACCGATATCATGGCTTCCCCCCTGGTTTCAGAAAAGCTGCCCTTTTTACGGGAATCCTTGAAGGTTTTTGCCAATCCCCTGATCCGAAATATCTCGACCGTGGCGGGAAATATTGCCGAGGGTTCTCCGATTGCGGATACAGCGCCCCTGCTCTTAGTGCTTAACAGCGAGGTGGTTGCGGCGAGCATTGCCGGCCGTAGGAACATTCCTATAGATGACTTTTTCATCTCTCTCGGGAAAACTGAAATTAAAGCGGACGAGGTAATTGTCACTATCCGTATTCCCATACCGGAAACCGGTAGAGGGAAATTCGTGAAACTGGGCTTACGTAAAGGCACTTCCTGCTCAGTAGTATCTGTTGCCGTATGGCTGATTGCCAATGGCCGGGGTGTTGAGGATATCCGTATTGCCCTGGGGGGAGTGGCGCCCCTGCCGTTAAGAGCGGTGAAGACTGAAGCCCTCTTTAAGTCCAAGATATTGGATGAGAATAATATCGGTGAGCTGGCTTTAGAAGTAACAAATGAGGTTACACCCATAACTGACGTGCGCAGTTCAGCCGCCTACCGCAGCGAGGTATCAGCCGCGCTGCTCTCAAAAGCGGTAAGAGAATGCCTGGGTATGGAGGAATAGAATGGAATTATATGAAGTCGAGTTAATGGTAAATGATAGAGCGGTCAGCGCCAGGGTCAGAGCGGAAACTACCCTGCTGGATTTCCTGAGGGAGAATAATTTTACCGAGGTAAAACGGGGCTGCAGTAAGGGTGACTGCGGCGCCTGCACGGTGCTCATTGATGGCAGGCCGGTTCCATCCTGCATGACCATAGCCCTGCAATGCCGGGGAAAAAAGATCTACACGGTTAAATCCCTGGGGAGCTGGGATAAACTGCACCCCCTGCAGCAGGCCTTTGTGGACCATGAAGCCGTGCAGTGCGGTTTCTGCACTCCCGGTATGCTTATGACGGCCAAGGCTCTGTTGGATGAGAAGCCCCGGGCCTCCAGAGAAGAGATAAGAGAGGCCATATCCGGTAATCTCTGCCGCTGTACCGGCTATCAGAAAATAGTGGATGCCATAGAGGCGGTTAGCAAGGGAGGAAAAAAATGAGTGAGCAGTACCAGATAATCGGAAAACGGATTGGCGGTCTCGATGAAAAAGATAAAGTTCTGGGCAACGTAGTTTTCGCCGAGGACTATACTCTGCCCGGTATGCTCCATGCCAAGGTTTTTCGTTCCACAAGGGCATCGGCCCTGATTAAAAAACTGGACCTAACCAGGGCAAAGGCTCTTGAGGGTGTGGTCTGCGTGATGAGCGCCGAGGATGTGCCCAATAACGAATCAGTTAAAAATGTGGTGGGTCAGACCACCGAGGTAGGGCTCCTGGAGGCAACAAATCAGGTGCTGGCCAGGGACCGGGTGCGTTTCTATGGCGAGGCAATTGCCCTGGTTGCCGCAGAAAGCCTGGATATTGCAGAAGAGGCTTTGGAGTTAATAGAGATTGAATATGAGGACCTACCCGCGGTTTTTGATCCTCTGGAGGCCAGAAAGCCGGGGGCCCCTAAGATCCATGGCGATAACAATGTTATCTCCGCCTGGAAAATTCGCAAAGGTGATATAGAAAAGGGTTTTGCCCGGGCTGATGTGATCGTGGAAAACAGCTACCGCACTCCACGCCAGGAACATGCCCATATTGAGCCTGAATGCGGGGTAAGCTGGATGGATGATATGGGGGTTGTTAATATTCGCTATGCAGCCCAGGTTATTGAACACTATCGTGATGTTGCCGCAGTGCTGGGGCTGCCGGACAGCCGTGTGCGGGTTATCGGTACTATTATGGGCGGCGGCTTCGGCGGCAAAGAAGATATTACAGTTGAGATATTCTTAGGTCTTATGACCTGGAAAAGCAGACAACCGGTAAAGCTTACCTACACCAGGGAGGAGATGGGCTTTGCCCGTCATAAGCGCCCTCCCTATTATCTCCACTATAAAACCGGCGCTACCAGGGATGGGAAACTAACGGCCATGGAAGCTGAATTGGTTTCCGATGCCGGCGCCTATGTTTATTTGAGCCCCTGGATATTGATTTACTCTACCGTTCATGCTACGGGCCCCTATTTTATACCCAATGTAAAGGTGGATGCCAATTCGGTCTTAACAAACAATATTATGACCTCTGCCTTCCGAGGCTTCGGCGGCATGGAAGTGGCTTTTGCCTATGAGTCGCAGATGGATGAACTGGCCCGCAAGCTGGATATGGACCCTTTAGAGTTCAGGAAAAAGAACTTTTTTAAGAAGGGAGATGAAACGGCAAACTTTCAAACAATCACCTCCGAGGTGTTATTGGCTGAAGCAGCTTCAAAAGCGCTGGCCGCCCTGGGCGGGAAGGGTAAGGGGAGTAAACACAAGAAGGTCGGCAGGGGCTTTGCCTGCGGCTGGCAGTCATATGGACGAATGACCTACCTTCACGATACCTCAAATGCCTGGGTCAACCTGGAAATGGACGGCAGCGGTGTAGTGCGCAGCGGCATTCCCGACCTGGGCGGGGGGCAGCGGGAATCACTGCGCGCAATTACGGCTGAAATTCTGGGGCTTAAGCTCGATGAGGTGCACGTAATATCCACCGATTCCCAGGTTACGCCTCCGGCAGGCACGGTTACAGCTACCAGGGCACTCTATATGTCCGGCAACGCGGCCAGGCTGGCTGCAGAAAATGTGCGTAAGATTATTCTGGATCAGGCCTCTGCCATGCTGGGTGTAGCGCCGGTAAAGCTGAAGTTGAAAGAAAAGCAGGTTTGCCTGGCTGAAAACCAGGCAGGGCCTGAAGGCCAGGCTAAAAAGCTCTCTTTAGTTGATGTTATCAAGAGCTGCGCTGCGGAGGGCAAAATCCCGCAGAGTCTGGCTACCTTTAAGGCACCCTTTACCGAGCCCATTACCACGGATTTGATCCGTGACCCGGTTTTTGCCGACTACACCTTTGGCGCTCAGGCGGCAGATGTAGAGGTTGATACAGAGACCGGAGAAGTAAAGCTGCTCAAATATTCGACAGCTTACGATATTGGCCAGGCCATCAATCTTAACCGGGTGGAAGGACAGATGGAGGGCGGAGCAGCTCAAGGCATAGGTTTCGGCCTGATGGAGGACTATATAGAAGAAAAGGGTATTCCTCTTACCTGGAATCTCCATGAGTATCTTGTACCCACTTCATTGGATCTGCCTGATATTGAGACAGTTGTCCTGGAATCAAAATCGGGTAAGGGCCCCTTCGGGGCCAAGGGAATCGGTGAGCCCTCTATTACTGCGGCCGCTCCGGCTGTAATAAATGCCATCCGCGATGCCGTCGGGGTGCGTATTTACCATGTCCCGGCCACGCCGGAGAGAATATTCCGGGCCTTAAAGGAAAAAGGGGAAAAATAGCCGGGCATTCGTTCATAGAGTCGATTACAGCTTGAAATACCACTCATTCCATTGCCGGGGAGCTGTTATAAATAGTTAACTTTTCAGCGCTTATTGGGTATCTTTTAAATACGGTAAAGGAGCAAATGATAAATATCATAACATAGCAGCAATACATAGCAGCAATCTATCTCACATGAAAATCACTGCTGGATGCTATTGATAATTATTTTAAAGCTACTCTATAGTAGAAATTACGAGGTAATGAAATGAATTTAGCTATAAAAAAACAAATTATTTCCGAACTCGACAGTCTTCCGGACAAAAAGGGCTACTCTCTTCTGGATTATCTCCATTTCCTCAAACAGGATCAGGAGAAATACTATCCTAATAAAGAAACCATTGAAGCAATAGAAGAAGTTGAAGAAAATAAGGACAATCTCCCTTCCTACACCTCAGCTGATGAACTTTTTGAAGATATGGGAATTGAAACATAGCAGTGTACAAGATAAAGGCATCGACAAAGTTTAAAAAGGATATGAAACAGATTCAAAAATCTGGTAGAAAAAAGAATGATTTCACAGAAATCAAATGGGTCATAGACCAACTGGCAATCCCTGCCGTACTGCCTGAAAAGTATAACTCTCAAGGAACTATTGATTCTTAACATTTATCATAATAACCTATCAATTATGGGAAGAATAGTGGTAACAATTGATATTGAAAACATTACCGAACCAGGGACGACAATGAAGCTGGATGCTCTTGTTGATACCGGTGTGAGTTATCTTACTTTACCGCATGCCTGGAAAGAACGTTTTGGTAAATTCAGTTCAGAAGAGACTATAGAACTTCAAACTGCTACTCAAAAGGTACTGAAAGGATTAGTTTGTGGACCGGTGAAAATAAAAATCGAGGGATTCAGATCAATATATAATGAGGTTTTATTCATAGATATGGAGCCGGAAAACGGGGAATACGAACCACTTCTTGGGTACATTGCGCTTGAGCAGTGTGGCGCCGCAGTGGATATGATTGGGCATCGCTTATTGCCGGTAAAATATATGGATGTGAAATAGTGTGTGGGGATTCCCAAAACGGGACAGACCACGATGTATGTGGCGGGAGACGATGGTGACCTGGAGATGGGTGTTGCCTGGCCCAGCCCGAGGTTCACGGACAACAACAACGGGACCATCACCGACAACCTTACAGGACTGATGTGGGTAGAGAATGGCAATCTCATGATAACTGAAAATCCAGGTTTCGATAACGATGGCACGTCTAATGACGGCAAGGTGACCTGGCAACACGCCTTGGACTATGTCGCGTTGTTGAACAGTGAGAATTATGCCACATACACCGACTGGCGCCTGCCCAACCGCAAGGAACTGAGAAGCCTTATAAATTACCAGGAAGGAGATCAAGCAGCAACCTGGCTTAACTCCCAGGGCTTCAGCAATGTAATGGCCGACGGCTACTGGACGTCTACTACTGATGCGTCGACATGGTGAGTGGCTACTCGGGCAAGGACACTAAGGAGTTGGAACCTCCTCTTTTCTACGTTCTGGCTGTGCGGGCTGGAGAGGCCGGGGGTAGGGTAAGCCTTCCCAAAACGGGACAGACCACGAGCCATGCTACGGGAGACGATGGTGATTTGCAGATGGGTGTTGCCTGGCCGGATCCGCGCTTTACGGACAACGGTTACGGTATTATTTACGACAACCTCACCGGGCTAATGTGGGAGCAGGAGTCTTCCGGCACAATGGCCAGCTGGGCTGATGCCCTGGACTATGCTAATGATCTTGTTCTCTGCGGCCACAGTGACTGGCGCCTGCCCAATGTGAATGAGCTTGAAAGCCTTCTTAATTTGGGTGAGGCGGAAGTCTTTACCTGGCTTAACTCCCAGGGCTTCAGAGGCGTGCTGGGCTGGCCCGCCTACTACTGTTCGTCCACTACCTGTCTTTATGATGGTGATCCGCCTGAACTGTCTAGTGCGTGGTACGTCCGCATGCAAGAGGGCATCCTGGAAGAGACCAGCAAGGATACTAGTTCTGTAGATTACTACGTTCTGGCTGTGCGCTCCGGACAGTAGGTCATTTGATTATTCGGTAATTTTCGGGACGATCACATCCTGCAAAGCCGCAATCTACCCTTATTCCCTGGCACTGGCCAGGCAGAAGCTTGAAAAGGTAGATGCTGATCTGGCAGTTAGGTTTGCCTATCTTGACTTAAAGGGAGAAGGGGTAGCCAGGGCTGTAGATAAAGGAATAGAGAAATGAGCATCACGATTTCAATCTTCGGGATTCGCGAAATCAATATCTAATCGTTTCAATATCTTCATCAAATTCTTATAAGATGTTACAAACGTATAATCCTTTTCTTTTAAAGCGCAGGCTATTTGTAAAGAATCCAGGGTCTTGATGCCATGAGTTTTTCCATACTCTACTATCAAGTCAATTGCTTTCCGGGGAAGCTCTGCTATATCAATAATTTCATACTGACTGTTTTCAATATCATCTGTAAAAATTCTTTTAATTTCATTCAAATCATCTTCATCGAGTTCACCTTCACGATATTTTCTGTAAAGAGTCGAATGAAACTCGATAATAGCAAGGTTTGAGATAAATAATATTGATGATACCTCAACCCGGCTTTAAACTTTTTCGCTTCCGGTTTCCGGATAATATAGCTTTACCAGGGCACTTGTATCAACAAAAATATTGTTCTTCATGAATACTGTGGAATTATTACCTGCTTATCTTTCTTTCTTCAATAACATATTGTGAAAGAGGTTTACCCCTTTTATTTATCTTATTCCTCAAGCTTTGATGGCATAATTTCATTTCTTTTTTACCTGTATGAGGAAGAATTATTATCTCTACTTCTTGCCCTTTCAATTCGTGAAGAGGAGGAAAATCTTTAATTTGTCCATCATTATCAACTTTGGTAATATATTTCAGTGCTTCCATAAGGGATATAATAGAATAAGTATTGATAATTAGCAATGAAAACTTAATTTTTGATCAAACTGCGAAATATTCGTTGCCCTGCATCTTCCGGATAAGTGAAATAGCTTAACCTACATTGCCTGGCAAACACGATCAGGTACAGGCTGTGCGCTCTGGAGAGTAGGTCCGAGTAATAGTTGCCAGTGCCCCGGACATGGCCTTGCCTTCTAATGCATTAACTCAGGCAGGGAGGGATAGCCTGGGGTGAAGTGGAGGAACAGCCAAAATCCTTTATAGAAACCGCTAAAAATTTCAAATAAAACAGAAGCAGCAAACCACAACCGCTTGTAATAACTTGTAAACCTTAATCTTATAGATTAATATTAATCTTATGGAGGATAGAGTGAGTGCCATAGCAGAAATACTTGAGCAGGAACTGGAAGAGGCTGTTGAAGTAAAGAATAAAAAATCCCTTCACCGTTACATTGTGCTTTTAACCGAAAATATTGTTCGAAAAGAAAATTGTGATAAAGATCAGAATGAAATAAGAAGCGATATAAAAATCCTGGCAGAAATTGTAAAACAGGGCTTTGAGCGCATGGATAAGCGCTTTGAAGCTATTGATAGGCGCTTTGAGGCAGTCGACAAACGCTTTGAAGCAGTTGATAAACGCTTTGAAGATATATACAGGTACATGGATAAACGTTTTGAGGCGGTCGATAAGCGCTTTGAGGATATGAACAAAAAGCAATCGATGATGCTTACATTTATGAATCTCGGCTTTGGTATTATTATTTTACTGACAATCCTTTTCAAATTTATTGCTTAGAATGATCTATCTGCCTATATAAGCTCTTCCGGTGCGCATATTGCATGAGTTTTATTATTTCGTTTGAGGAATGATTTTGAAACCAGCAAGTTCAAAATGCTTATCAAAAGAGAATACCCGCTTGATTCGATTATAATAATGAGCCCTTTTTAAATGACGGGTTATAAAAGCGCCTGTATCTATGTAATGCATCACTCCTTATCTCCATTTTACAATCTATCAATTATATAGATGTTATGATATTCTTAATCAAGGGGGATAAAAGTAAATGACTCCAGAACTGCCTCTTTATCACAGAATCGAAAATGATCTAAAGAATAAGATATTTTCAGGATATTACAAGTCAGGCGATATTCTCCCGTCTGAAAGGGAATTGATTGGTATATATAAAGTTTCAAGGCTAACAGCCAGAGAAGCGGTCAACAGATTAGCAATAGAAGGCTTGGTTGTAAAAGTCCAGGGTAAGGGAACATTTGTGACAATACCCCAGCTTACCCACAGGAAGGGTCCTTTATATAGTGGTGGCGAAGAGATTCTAATGCGATATTACGAAGTTAAAACGAAAGTGTTGGATCTTAAAATAGTTACTCCGAATAAAATAGTTAGTAAAAATTTGGAACTTCAAGAAGAAGAAGTAGTCTATTTGGAAAGACTTAGATACGCAAACAAAACGCCTGTTGCGCTGATTAAAAGCTATTTACCCCACCGATATGTTCCTGGTATAGAATCAATCGATTTTACTGATAAATTCTTATATCAATTTTTAGAGAAATATTATAAACTGCAGATACATGAGGCTGATGAAATCATTGAGGCAGTCAGAGCAGAAAAGAGGTGTGCAAAGCTTTTGAAAATAGAACCCGCTACGCCCTTGTTGTTAAATCAAAGAATAACTCGTCTTTTAGATGGAAAAGTTATTGAGTACGAAATGGTGGAGTACAGGTCTGATATTTATAAATATTACAACAAGTTGACAGGTAGGGGAGAAACAAGAATTGCACAAGAAAATAAAACCTAAAAAGTGGATTCGCTAAAAACTGTATAACTTTTCCTTCTGTAAAATTACTTTTTTGATTTTCTGATCACCCTGCGCTTGGTGAAACCGGATCCCTGTAAGTCTCCGCAATATTCAAACATGTCGATAAAGCTTTCAGTAAAACCTCTACAGCGTAAATGGCTCAATTGAAAAACCTATTGACTTGATAAAGTGGTTATGTTATAAAGTTATCAAGATAACATGATAATATAATTTATCATGAAATAATTCTTTCGCTTAAGGAATTAGGATTATATGCTATTACCTTTTATTTCTTGCGCCTTAAGCGCAATAAATAATCAAGCATGAGACCGAGGGGAGTCCTGCGGGCGCCCGAATATATTGAGTTGGACTTCTGCCTTAAGAACTTTGGTCACAGATGTAATCTGCACAGGGATTCCCTCCAGTCACAGATGTAATCTGTGCTGGGATAATGGCTGGGGTGTTAATGCAATTTTAGAATTAGATATATCTATTATATGAAGGAGGCATGTATGAAGTAAGGGAAGTATCGATTCACTTATTAGAAGCTCTTTCAATGTTGAAAGACTCGAACGACAAATGTTTAGAAAAATAATATGGAGGTATCTATGAAAGACTTGTCAAGATTATTTGGAAGATTAATCTTAGTAACAGCGCTGGTATTTTCCGTGGGGTTTGTAGCCGCCGGCGGTAAGGCAGAGGAGCCGGCTGTTTCTGCAGAAGGGGCGGTAAGCCGTCCGGATCTGGTGGTTGGGGTTCAAAAGAACCCTCCTGTGCTGGAACCGATGCGAGAGAACAGCAATGTGCATCAGCGCGTTCTCTACAGCATAGCTGAAACATTAATCTTCATCGACTATAAAGAAAACCAAAAGTTGATTCCCGGGCTGGCAACAGAATGGAAGCGTCTCGATGGCAAAACCCTTGAGTTTAAACTGCGTAAGGGGGTAAAATTCCACAATGGTGAAGAGATGACGGCCGAGGATGTTGCCTTCAGCTTCGGTCCGGAACGTCTCTTCCACAAGGAACGGGGTTGGACGTGGGCCCAGATGTATTTGGGCAACATCGAACCGCCGGAAGTTGTCGATCGCTATACCATCCGTATCAAGAGTAAGCAGCCTGATTTTCTGCTTGAAAAGCGCTTTGCCGGTTATATGAGCCAAATTATCAGTAAAAAGGCTTTTCTTGCGGCAAATGATTGGGAAAGCTGGAGCCGGAACGTAGTAGGTACCGGACCTTATAAGCTTGTGGAGATTAAGACCGGTGATTACATCAAGCTGGAGGCCTTTGATGGCTATTGGGGCGAAAAAGCGCCGGCCAAGACCATCACCTTCAAAGTGGTGCCCGAGGTTTCCTCACGAATAGCAGGGCTTAAAACGGGTGAATTCCGATCCGGGTGTATTTCCGGTTAGTCCCTGGAGGGGCTGACAAAACTGGGTTCCTACGTATGATAGAGCTGGGGCACAGGGAAAAGCTCCAGCAGATTGATCAGAGGAGGAACCCGCAAT
>JAUVWI010000135.1 GCA_030604195.1 Spirochaetales bacterium | reverse complement strand
CATCAGGAACCTTTTTTTTGCTTAGATTTCATATCTTTACATGCATTGCTGTAAGGATACTTCCTATAATCACTTTGCGAGAAGGTCTGAATTAATTGATGAGCAAAGTCAATAGGCTATTATATTTTGTTGGATCTTTAAGACCAAATATTATATTATTACTAACAATCAAAGAAACGCCGTACAGTTTTGTCAGCCTCTCTAAACGAGACGACAGATTTACAGCATCAGATATAACGGTACCTTGCATAAATGTTTCATGTCCGATGGTGCCGATCATTACTGCGCCGGAATGTATGCCAATTCCAATTTCAATAGGGGCGTATCCACAATTGCTTCGATGGCTATTATATATTGGCAGGTACTTTATCATTTCAATTGCAGCAGACAAAGCAGATTCTTCGCCATCAGGAAAAAGGGCCATAATTGCATCACCTATGTATTTATCAATAAAACCATTATTGTTCCAAATGAATGGATTCATCCTTTTCAGGTATGAGTTCAGAAAATTGAAACTCTCTCGCGGAGTCATTTTTTCTGAGAGTGATGTAAAAGAACGAATATCTGAAAATAAAATTGTCATTTCTTTTAATGCTTGATCTCCAAGCCTCACATCTAAAATATTTTGCTTGTTTAAGCACTTTAAGAACTCCCTTGGAACAAAACGGGAATAAGAATTAAGAGTTAAACGAAGCTCTTCGGTTTTACCTGAAATCTTCTCTTCCAATACCTTCTGATAGCTTCTCAGATGGTCATTGTAAGCTTTAACCCTAAGCAGGGATTTTATCCTTGACCCCAGCTCTTTTCTATGCACAGGTTTTGTTAAAAAATCATCTGCTCCGGCTTCTAAGGCTTTAACTCGATTATAAACTTCTTTCAGACCTGAAAGCATAACAATGGGGATAGTCATCGTGCTCTGCTCTTTTTTCAATCTCCTTGCCACCTGATAGCCATCCATCTTCGGCATCATGATATCGAGCAAAATCAAATCAGGAGGTTCCCTTAGAGCTTTTTCAATGGCTTCTTCTCCATCTCCGGCCGTAATTACCCGGTATCCGAGTTGGGTAAGAATAGCTTCTAAAAGAATCAAATTTTTATCGAAGTCATCAACGACCATAATAACTGCTTTATCGTTCATTAATGGGTTCCTTTTCCTTCTACTTGCAGAAATTCTAACTCCCTTTTCAATGTAGCTTAACAAGTGTCGAATATGCAATATGCAATTCAATCTGAATTTATTATTTTTCCAGCAAGATTTTTTAAACCGGGGTGGAATTGCTAACTCGTTGGCTTTAGCCCCAGCGTGAGCTACGCTTGCGTTTAAAACTTCTTTGGGTTGTGGACGAAGCCAATGATATGATAGGATAATTCTAATAGAAATCTTAGTAATTGATGATGAAGCGATGATTGTGGACGTAATGAAGGTAACATGATGAGAAATTAATCAGGGAAGGTTTCTATAAGGAGATAAGCCATGAAAATCACTCAAAGAGCTTTAACTGTTAAAATCTTAGCTTTGATTATCATCACGTGTCTGATCATCACAACGATTCCGGGCTGCCGGAAGAAGGCCAAACCATCAGGCCGGGTTGTGCTATATACCTCGGTCCCAACCGATATTATAAATGAGATAGAGTCAGAATTTAAAAAAGTGCAACCAGGGGTGGAACTGGACATTTTCCGTTCCGGTACAGGAAAGGTGATGGCCAAAATATATGAAGAGATTGAGGCGGGAAAAATCCAGGCCGATGCTATCTGGGTAGCTGATTTTACCATAGGTGAGGAGCTGAAGAATGCCGGTCAACTCATGAAGTATGAATCCCCTGAGGCTGCTCAGATAATTCCTCAGCTCAAGGATAAGGACGGTTACTACTGCGCAGCCAGGCTGCTTAACATGATAATTGCCTACAACACGGATAAAGTAAGTGAGAAACCCACAGGCTATCATGACTTGCTCAATCCGGACTATAAGGGCAGAGTTGGTTTGGCAGACCCCGGCTATTCAGGAGCAGCTCTATATACAGTGGCTACCCTTGTGCAATCCGAGGAGCATGGCTGGGATTACTTCAGCCGGCTGTATGAAAACGGGATGCGAATCCTTGAAAGCAATACACCCTTGAATCAGGCCATAGCAGATGGTGAGCTGTGGATGGGAATAACCATAGACTTCATGACCCGGGGGAAAAAAATCGAAGACACTAATGCACTTATCGATTATGTTTTTCCCGAAGAGGGAGCGGTGCTGGTACCCAGCCCGATTGCTATTGCCAAAGACAGCAAGAACACAGCTATTGCTAAAGTTTTTGTTGATTTCATCCTTTCGAAGGAAGGGCAGAAGTTAATGTCAGCCCAGGGGGTAGCGCCTGTCCGCCTGGATGTTACCCCCCCATCGGGAATCCCGACCATTACCCAGATGAGGGTTATGCCCTCTGATCCGGCAGAAATCCTGAGACTCAAAGAGGATACCAGGCGTATTTTTGCTGATTTGTTCCAAGGAAAACAGGTCGAGGGCACCAGAGATAAGACAATCACTCTCTACACCTCTGTTCCCGAAGCTATTATAGAGGAATTGAGACAGGACTTTGAAGCTCAAGCCCCTGGTAGGTATCTAAAAGTTTACCGTAAGGGCACAAGTGCGGTGGTGGAGAAAATTAATGAGGAAATCGCCGCCGGTAAAATTGAAGCTGACCTTGTCTGGGTAGCTGATTTTACCGTAGGTGAGGCATTAAAGGAAAAAGGAGTACTGCTGCCCTTTACCCCGCCTGAAGCCGTGGGAATTCCCAATATTCTTAAGGACAGGGACGGCTATTACCACGCCGGCAGGCTCCTCATTATGGTTGCAGCCTATAATACCAATACAGTGACTACGGAACCCACTGGTTACAGGGATTTGCTTGATGATAAGTATCTAGGCCGGATAGGTCACGATACTCCGGAGAAATCCGGTTCACTTATGTATTTTACGGGCACATTACTTCAGGATGCTGATTTCAGCTGGGAGTTCTTCAAGGCTTTGGCAAAGAACTCGCCACAGCTTCAGTCCAGCACTCAAACGACGAAGAAAATTGCCGATGGCGAGCTTGACATGGGGATTACCATAGATTTTACCGTGCGCAAGCTCTTAAAGGAGAATCCGAATGCTCCCATAGATTATATCTATCCTGAGGCCGGGGTGGTCATGGTACCGAGTCCCATTGCTATTTTTAAGGAAAGCCGGAACATCAAGGGGGCAAAGGTCTTCTTACGGTATATTTTATCTAAGAAAGGGCAGACATTATTACGGGATTTAGGGGGATTTGTCCCGGTCAGGCTGGATGTCAGTCCCCCGGAGAGGATAAACAGTATTACCCAGCTAAGGGTTATTCCCACAGACACGAATTGGATAATGCTGCACAGCGATGAAATAGTGTCGAAGTTCATTGATATTTTCGGGCATCGGGAAGAGTGACAAAGAGATAGAAGCGGATAAAATCGTGATGGGGAAAGGTTTTTAAATGGTTTGGGGATTGCCTGCGGTAATCGAGAGGTTGGAGGGATAAGAGCAGTGAGGTTCCATAGGCTTTCCCACCAGATACTCGCAGTTTTTGTCCTTGTTATCATTGCCTGTCTGGGTGTGTCCGGCTGGTTTATGTTGCAGATCAGCGAGAATATAATAATCAGGAAGATCTCTGAAGGAGACCGGCAGTTGGCCCGTCGTATAGCCCAAGTGGCAGAAGCAGAGATGGCCCCTATCAAACCGACCTTATCCTTACTTGCTGAGTCACTATGGCGGCACCTCATGGAGGCGGCAGAGGTAAAAGCGAAGATCGACAGTGTCGGGGAGTTTTTCCCGGACATAAACAGTATATATGTAGCAGATATAGGAGGAGAGCAGATTGCCCGAACGGGTTCAGGAGAACTTGAGGATGTGTCTAAGATATGGGCATTTCAAGTGGCCAGTACAGGAGATGAGCTTGTTTCTGATGTTTATCTGGATCCTGAGACCTCAAAACCGATGCGGACCATTACCTTGCCTGTTACAGTTAGGGGAACAGTAGCCGGTGTCCTTTCGGCGGACATCAACTTCGCTAGGATAATGCTTTCTGTCATGAGAATTGGCGCCGGCAAGAATGCTAATGTGCTTGTAGTAGCCAGCAATGGCAGGGTGGTTGCGCATACTCAGATGCATGAGCTTGCGGAGCTTGATCTGAGCAAATCGCCTGTTGTAGAAGCGGTTCTGGCCGGTCAAGAGGGGACAATAAAGGGTTACACAGACGAGCTGGGACGCCGGGTGTTAGGTACATACACGCCAATCTGGGAACTTGGATGGGGCGTGGTGATCCAGAAACCTTTGGCAGACATAGCTGCTGAGGTTTGGCAATTAAGGGCAACAATTCTGTGGGCGATGGTTGTCTCTGTTCTATTGGCTGTTTTTGCCGGCTGGCTCATGTCAGGACAGATTGCAAAGCCAATCCGCCAGCTGGCCGGCGCTTCGGAAAAAGTCGCTCAAGGCGACCTGTCTTTATCGGTTGACGTTAAATCTTCTAATGAGATTGGGGTGCTTGTCCATTCCTTTAACCAGATGATCTTATCACTCAGGAAATCAAGGGATGAGCTGCAGCAGTGGGGTGAAAAGCTGGAAAGGCAGGTAAAGCGGAGAACAGCCGATTTAGAACAGAAGGGCCGGGAGCTATCTGAGGCTAATGTACAGCTGGAAGAAATGAGTCAGCTCAAGTCTCAATTCCTGGCCAATATGAGCCACGAGCTGAGAACCCCCCTTAACTCAATCCTTGGCTTTTCTGAGGTCTTACGGGACAAGATGTTTGGGGAACTGAACGGTAAACAAGAGGAGTATCTGAATTATATCAGTGAAAGCGGCCAACACCTGCTCTCCTTGATTAATGATATCCTGGACTTATCCAAAGTCGAGGCCGGGAAGCTGGAGATGGAGCCGGCTGATGTTTGCCTGGGAGATCTGTTAAGGAACAGCCTGACCATGGTTAAAGAAAAGGCCCTTAACCACGGTATTGAGCTGTTTCTGGATCTTAAAGACGAAATCTCT
>JAUVWI010000130.1 GCA_030604195.1 Spirochaetales bacterium | reverse complement strand
GAAATCCACATCAAGTGCTCTTTCTTGTGTTGGAAACTCAGGACACTCAATATCTACTCTAAATCCCGGGTCATACTCTTCCGGCTTTTCTTTTAATTCAATTTCAGACTCGAATGTTAGAGGGGATATCAGATCTGCCAACTCATTTTTAAGCTGTCTAATATCCAAATTCCTCCAGGATTCAATAGTATTCTCTAAAATCAGGGTGGTGCCTGTTTGAGTTTCTCTTGAAACCGACATAATAGTGTATGTAACGGGTATTTCATTAACATCAGAACCCGGGATAAATGATGGCCAATTGAAAATT
Organism: Spirochaetales bacterium; assembly: GCA_030604195.1. Taxonomy (GTDB): domain Bacteria; phylum Spirochaetota; class Spirochaetia; order SZUA-6; family DRHE01; genus DRHE01. The sequence continues at coordinate 5,039 of JAUVWI010000130.1, read as the reverse complement.
GCATTTAATTTTTCTTTTGTTCCATCTTTTGTTTTTGAAACAGATTTTAGTACCAGTCTTTTCGATAACCTTCGACAGGCAAATCGCCCTATACCTTTTTCACCTGCCTTTGTTCTTCCATATTTTTCAGAAACCGGATTTTCCTCTTTATCAATAGTTGCTATTCGCATCCACGTTTTTTCAAAAGCTGGTAGCGACATTCCAGTACCGTTATCGTTTATAATAATTACACCGCCTGGTTTTGTAATTTGGTTCATTTGAACTTGGACGCTTGTGGCATCGGCATCGTATGAGTTTTTAACAAGTTCTGCTAAAGCAACTGCTCTGTTTGTTACTAATTTCTCGCCCAACTGAAATAAGAGACGTGAATCTATATTAAAAAAAAGTTTCTTTTCACCAGACATATCTTTCACCCAGAGTTTTTAAGTTAGTTAACATATTGTTTTTCATATTGATCATCCACATAAATGAGGTCTAAATTTTCACCTTCTTACGCTCTCTTCCACAATATCGATCTCCTTGGCTGTCAGGTTGCAAAGTTCATACCTGAAATTATGACCGAAGCGTGGAAAATAATTAACAGACCATCTGGAGCTCTTGTTATAATTGGTTTTTAGAAAACAAACCCAAAAAAAGGAGGTGGCCCAGATGGTTCAAAAACAAAATAACAATATCACGACAAGCTGTTTCAGTAAAGGTTTCGGTCGGCACGATCGCAGAGCCAGAAAAATCAAGTGATAGCCTCTGATGTAGGGATCAGTGATTTCGGTATTAATAGTTGGGCTCTGTCTATAACGGTTCCGCTCTCAATGTCTACCAGTTCCAAGAACAACCTGACATCCATTCCCAGGTCAAAGAATCTTCCTGAGAATATCCCCTCGATACCTTTTAGCTTTCCCGCTTCTTTAACTGTACTCTGGTCGAAGAGATCGTTTAGACTCAATTCCAAAGCCTGGAGTATTTCATCAAGACGCTCACGTGCAAAGAGCTCGAAACCAGGATCAATACTTATAGCAGTACTTAATTCTTCCTGAAGGTATTTGGAAAAACTGCTTCCCACCTTTTTGTCTGCATAAGTGAAATTGCCAATACTTACTACCAGGGGCGCCGATCTATCAACGGCAATTGAGTTGACAGCTTTTATGAAAATCTCTTTAACTGAACTCTCAGCATAACTCGAGAATGAGCAGGAAAAAATGATAAGAAGAATAAAAAGATGCTTTCTCCCAGCGCAGATTACATCCGCAACCGAAGTTCTTAAGGCAGAAGTCCAACTCAATATATTCGGGCGCTGGACTTTAATATTTCTTGTTAAAATAACAAACTTTTGAGCTATCATAGCATTATAAACCTTCTTGAAGATGTTTATATTCCAATACCAAATTTTTCAACTCGCGGGCATTCTGTACAGCCTGGCCCCGGCTGTGATTGTTGAAAGCAATCAGCAACAGCCGCACACGGGTTGCAAGGTATCTAATCCGCTCTATCCAGGAGGAGAGCTCTTCCTTACTGTAAAGATAGTCGTAGCGGCTGGTGTTGTCTCCCTGCCACCAGTTTTGACGGTTGCGTCCGTGAAAGCGAATATAGGCCAGATTACCTGTTACCACTGCTGCAGGCTGGAGCAGCCCGGGCAGGTCAGGCTGATCAACACAGACAAAGGCTACACCCAGTTCGCGCAAACCCCGGTAAACCGATTCCTTCTGCCATTTGTTATTGCGGAACTCTACTGCCAGGGGAAGTCCCTTGAACTCGGTGCAGATTTTTTTTAAATATCTGCGTGAATCGGGGTTGTAGTGGAAGCTGTAAGGAAATTGAAAGAGCACGGCAGCGAGTTTTGCCGCATCGTGCAGTGGAGAAATTCCCTCTTTGAAGGTTCTTGCCGACCCGGTAAAGTCAGCGGATTGCTCATGGGTCAGGCTCTGGTGCGCCTTAATAGTGAAGGTAAAGCCGTCCGGGGTCTGGCCTACCATACGCTCCATGGTCCGGGGATCAGGCTGGCGGTAGTAGCTGAAGTTCAGCTCTACAAAAGGAAATTCGTCGGCATACAGGGAGAGGAATTCATGCTTTGGGGTGCCGGGTGGATATAAAGCACCGAGCCAGTCAGTGTAGGAGAAGCCGCTGGTTCCGATCAGGATATTGTCCATATAATAAGTATAGTCATCGTTGATTTCCTGCGCAACCAAAGCATTTGCAGTTATATTGGCTGTAATCGCGGGTGATGCGTTCAAGGCGGTGCTTTAATTGCTTGTTTGAGGAGTCTTGATGATGTATGCTTTATTTAGAAGTGCATAATTGATTGTAGTTAACCTGCTTTCCGGCGCGGTTAAGTAGCAACCAGCTTAAAGGCTTAAGGAGGCATAACCATGGCTACCAGGTTTTTCAGGCTAATCTTGATTCTTCAGTTTCTGTTCCTGTTTATACCGCGGATTACTGCCGAACCTCTGCTCTTTCTTTCCACAGAACTCAGTCCGATTAATGAAGCGGACAAAATGCGTCGGGTAATTCTTAAGGACTTCCAGGGAGAAGTTGACTTCCAGCCCTATGATGACAGGGAGGCATTCAACAGACTGGTGGTCGATGCTACGAGGGATCCAAAGAGACCATGCCTTATCGGGGCTCTTCACGGCGACTTTGTGGCCCTGCAAAGGAAAGGGGCCCTGGCTAGTGTGGATAATGTATGGCCCCGGCTTAAAGAACGTGAGTTTATTAAGAGTTTCATCCGGCTCGGGAAAATCGGCCAGGATCACTACTACTTTGTCCCCTGGATGCAGGCGACCTACATTATGGCCGCCAACCGCAGCGCCTTGAAATATCTGCCCAAGGGAGCGGATCTGAACAGCCTTACCTACGACCAGCTTGAAGAATGGGCAGCCAACATGTACGAGGCTGCCGGTGAAGCCATGTTGGGTTTCCCGGCCGGTGAGAAAGGTCTCATGCACCGCTTTTTACAGGGATACCTATATCCGTCATACACGGGGAATACTTTGAGAAAATTCCGCAGCCCTGAGGCCGAAGAAATGTGGCAGTCCTTTCGAGAACTGTGGCGCTACGTGAATCCCCGATGCCTGACCTTTAGCCGCATGGATCAACCCCTGCTGACCGGCGAGGTCTGGGTGGCCTGGGATCATACAGCCAGGCTTATGGATGCTTTCGAGCAGCGGCCGGATGATTACGTAGCCTTTCCGGCGCCGTCGGGCCCCAAAGGACGCGGCTTCATGGTGGTACTGGCCGGGTTGGGGCTGCCCAAAAATTCTTCTCCTGCAGCAGCCGTAGATTTAATCGAATACCTGACCCGGCCCGAAGTTCAGATAGTCACTTTGGCGAGTGTCGGCTTCTTCCCTGTGGTCCAAACCGGCGCTATGGGTGAACTGCCTGCCGGTCTTGAGATAATAAAAGAGGCTGTAGCGAAACAGGCAGATTCAAAAGATGCACTTCCCAGCATGCTGCCTGTCGGACTCGGGGCAAAAGGGAAAGATTTTAACTTAGTATATAAAGGCGCATTCTCCAAAATCGTACTTCGGGGAAGGGATATTCACTCCGTGCTGGATATACAGGCTGAAAAACTGCGTCAGATCATTTTGCAGACCAGGGCGCCATGTTGGCCGCCGGACAAAAAAAGCGATGGACCATGTCCGGTTGAATAGATAATGCACCATTCCGGTTTGCGTTTTATTGTAATTCTATTTGCCCTCTTTGCCGCTGCCATTACGGCAGGGGGGTGGTACGTGTGGTCGACCCTGGATAGGGTGGAAACCGAGCTTCCGATGACTGCTCTAGTCCAGCACCGCGAGCTCTCTACCATAATAGAAGGGTTGTCTCGGCTCGCGGCCGCTCTGGATGCCGTTAGAGTCAATGCCACGGATGAACGCCTGGAAGCGCTCAGCATTTCCCTGGATATTGCTTATTCCTTAGAACAGAGCTTTACGCAGAACCTTCCGCCGAATGCAGCTGAGGACTACCGGGTTCTGGAAGACCAGGTCGGGCGTGTTCTCTCTGCTCTTGATGACATGATAGAAAATGCACCTTTGATCGACGAAAATGACGCTCTGATACTCCATGCCCGTCTCAAAAATATAATAATTACCCTCAGTAACAATTATTTGAACACCAGCCAGGAAGCGCTTAACACGCTGAGCCGTCAGGTTAAGCAAATCGAAAGTCTGCGGGTCAGCACCCTGGTGGTGATATCGATGATTGTATTGTCCCTGGCAGCCATGGGTATGCTGCTCCTGCGCCAGCGTCGAATAATCGAGCTGCTCACCGCAGCCGAGTTAGCCGAAAGGGAGCACGAGGAACGCTTGAGTCTTGCTTTAGAGGGAGGAGACCTGGGCTTCTGGGACATAAATCTCCGGACATACGAGATAATTGTCAATGAACGTTGGGGGGAAATACTCGGCTACTCTTTGGCTGAGATCGAGCGCATATATACGATTTATAGAAATAGCATTCATCCCGAGGATCGAGAGAGAGTTAAGCAGGCGGGCAGAGACTATCGGGCCGGCCAAACATCAGCCTATGAGGTGGAATATCGCGCCGTAACTAAACAGGGAGATATTCGCTGGCTGATCTCTAAAGGAGCTATTGTTGAACGGGACGAGCATGGATCGCCTTTGCGAATGGCCGGCACGGTAGCGGACATTACCGAACGTAAAATGGTCGAAAAGGAAATACTTGCCGCCAAGAAAGCCGCAGAAACGGCGAACCAGGCCAAGAGTGATTTCCTGGCCAATATGAGCCATGAGCTGAGGACACCTCTTAACTCAATCCTTGGCTTCTCTGAGGTCTTGCAGGACAAGATGTTCGGGGAACTGAACGAAAAGCAGGAGGAGTATCTGAATTATATCAGTGAAAGTGGTCAACACCTGCTCTCCCTGATTAATGATATCCTGGACTTATCCAAAGTCGAGGCCGAGAAGCTGGAGATGGAGCCGGCTGATGTTTGCCTGGGAGATCTGTTAAGGAACAGCCTGACCATGGTTAAAGAAAAGGCCCTTAACCACGGTATTGAGCTGTTTCTGGATCTTAAAGACGAAATCTCT
>JAUVWI010000122.1 GCA_030604195.1 Spirochaetales bacterium | reverse complement strand
GGCCCAGGAATATTATGCTGAGGGCGATCCTGAAAATTTGAAAAATCTTATTCTGATCCTGCTTAAAAACTATGCCGGTGTTAAAGAGATAAAGACCCTGCCCCCCCCAAAATACAGGCCTGCTTTTGGGCTTTATGCACCAGAGGAAGCTATCTATGAAGACTTAAAAGATTATAAAAGAAAAATACAATATTCTGATAATCACCCGACAATCGGGGTATTGCTTTACGGCGGAATGCACTTTAACGATACAAAGCCCATAGCGGATGCGCTGTACAAATATCTGAAAAACGATGTAAATCTCATATTTGTTTTTTCAAACGTTGAAAACAACATTGAAGCCATTAATAAATATCTTGGAAATATTAGCCTCTTTCTGAATCTGCAGTATTTCAGGATTCACGACGGCCCCTACGGCGGTGAACCTGAACCCACATACCGGTTTTTTAAAAAGCTGGATGTGCCTCTTATTACAGGGCTGCGATCATACGAAACCGAGATAGAAAAATGGAAGAATAGCAAAAAGGGCATAAATCTAATTGATATATATCTTCATCTTCATCCGGAACTAACAGGATCAATGCGTCTGTTACGGGAAAATATATATAATACTCCGTCATATTTGAATACCAGAATTCTACACCATACCAGACCTCCAGTTTCTATGAAACCGGATAATGAAGGATAATATCAACACGCAGTTGATCATCATCATAGCATGACATGGCACCGGCAATATCACATTCCCGGGCGTTGCTAACGTCTTTGTCTCCCATCTATTCTTCACTAAAATCAATGATCCAGGCATCAGAATAAGGCTGAAGGATAGCTGCTACATTTTTGGCATACGCAGAAATATTGTCTTGTGAAGAGCCGACAAGAGGAGTTAAGATAAATAATATCGCAATAAAAAAAACATTTCATACACACCTCCTCTTTCCGACTATCTAATAATAATTATGGTTCATCTCCAGGCAGAATAGATAAAATATTATTAAATATTCAATTTTAATTTTCTTTAGTTCTTTGATATAAGTTCCAGCAGCTTTTAAAAGTCTAAGCAAAGGAAAAATCCTTTGGGACATTTCTGCGGGTCGTTAAGATTAAAATTCCCATCAATGATCTTTTAATATTTTGCCTGGGCTGCAAATAAAATTTCTTTAAAGCAAATTAAAATACGAACATGCTTAGAGAACGCTGCTCATTCAAAACCGACAGACCGGTAAGAATTACTTCTGATTACTGTTCGGTCAACTGGCGCCGCACATCCTATCGTCTAATGGCCACTTGTAGATCGCAAAGTAGAATTCACCTGTTTTTTTATCATACTGAATTGGGTCAACAGTATCTTTTCTTAATATATCATGTTTTATCCAATTCCCAGCATATGGATCCCAATAGAACAGATCAAGTGCTCCTCGAGCTTTAGCTTGTGAATCCGATATATAGACGGTAATCTTTGGCTCAAAACCATCCGTACCAAGGGCTATGCGTTTATTGTCTTTAACACCATAAATATCAAGATTAAACAAAAATCTAAATCCATCTCCAGGGAGTTTCAACTCTTCCCCAGGGAGTTTCAACTCTTCTCCAGGTTTAATGTATGTTAGATTGACATTAACCGGAATATCATTAAAGGTCTCTGGAGCAACCACACGGATACTGAACTCAACAACCTGGTCTTCTTTCTGGACCGGTGGTGGTTTTTCCTTCTCTCCCCCTGGGTACAACATTTGGCCAAAAGGTAAAAAAATTACCAGGAAGATCAAAAGCAGAAACCCTCTTCTACTACCATATTTTGTTTTTACCATAATCATTCCCTCCTTTTAATTTTAATAGGTTTTGCACTCTTAATTAAAGAAACAGACCTCTTATGCCCCTTACGGGCTTTTTCCAGCTCCTCATTATCCCTGGCTTCCACTAAAAGCGGTATGCTTCGTTCAAAAAAGTCCCTGGCTTTATCCGGTTTTCCCGAAGCCAGCCAGACATCGCCAAGGACGCGGCAGCTTACTCCCAATTCTATGCCTGTTCCTATATCCTGAACCTCCTGCAGAGCATTTTGAGCATATTCAAGGGCCTGGGCTGTGTCTCCCATAGCAAGATAGACCTCAGAAAGGCCGGAGCAAGCTGTGCTCTTCATGCGTCTATCCCCGATGTCCTGCACCAGCTGATCTAGCTTTACATAATAATGTATTGCCTGAGTGTAATCTTTAATCTTGTAGTATAAGTATCCCAGATCATTGTAAACGTTGCGTAGATCATCCACATCGCCGATTTCTTCCTGTATCTCCAAAGCCTTCAGAAAGTAAGTTTCAGCTTTTTCCATATCTCTCATCTCATAGAAGATTATACCCAGGTTGCATATAGCTTTGGCTTCATGCCTTCTATCCCCAACATCTACGAAGATGCGTTGACTTTCTTCAAATTGGCTCTGCGCTTTTTCTAAATTCCCTTCCATCCAGTTAATCAGGCCCAATCCCAGCAAGTTCATAGCCGATAGAAGCTTTTCCCCCAGCTCATGAGCCTTTTTCCATCCCTCATTGTAATAGTCATGAGCCTGCTCCAGCCTACCCAGGTGCCAATAGGTAAGGCCCAGTTCACGATAAACCATTGCAATTCCCAGCTGATCCCCTATCTTTTGAAAAATCGCAAGGCTATCCTCGAGCAGGATTATCGACTGATCGTAATCACCTTGAAGTTGAGAAAGATTTCCTGCGCCCATAAGCGCCCTTGCGCGCAGACTATCTGGCGCATCAAGCCCGTCCGTCAGTGCTTTTTTCAGCCTTTCCCTTCCCTCAGTCAGATATCCCCGGATCTGCCAGAAGCGCCACAATTCACCGGTCAGCCGCAGTTCAGCTTCTCCATCCTTTTTTTTGGTAAACCATTGTAAAGCTGCACGAATATTATCATGCTCGATGTGCAATCTGTCCAGCCAAATACCCTGTTCAGGAGCATTGAGCTTTGGTTCCGCTGCTTCGGCCAGCACAAGATAGTATTCGGCGTGTTTTTGCCTTACCCTTTCCTCCTCACTACTTTCTAGAAGACGTTCCATACCATATTCCCGGATAGTCTCCAGCATACGGAATCGGGGTTCCCATGCCAAAATCTCCTCCAGAAGTAGAAGGTTTTTGTCCAGAAGGGATTCGACCCCATTAAAAACATCTAACGCAGCTGTACCTGTAATGGAACATAGCGCCTCCGCGGCTTCGATAGTAAAGCCGCCGGCAAAAACAGCCAGCGTTCTAAAAAGCATTTGATGCGCGGTATCCAGCATATCGTAGCTCCAGTCGATGGTGGCGCGTAAGGTCTGCTGGCGGGCCGGTAGGTCGTGGGCCCCAGCCGTTAACAGCCTGAGCCGGTGGTCCAGCCGTTTTAGAATTGCCTGTGGAGGCAAAAGCTTTATTCTGGCAGCAGCCAGCTCGATGGCAAGGGGGATTCCATCCAGGCGTATGCAGATCTCGGCCACGGCCGGTGCATTCTGGCTGGTAACCTGAAAATCCCGCTTAATGGCCGCAGCGGACTCAATAAACAGGCATACTGCTTCGTAATGAGATAGCTCGCTTACAGGTAGAAGGTGAGGTTGACCGGCTTCTGGAAGCTGGAGTGGCGGGACTATAAAAACCTTCTCACCACGCACATGCAGTGGCTCTCGGCTGGTTACCAGAATCCTTACTCCAGGGCAGGCGGATAGAAGCTGTACCACCTGCAGCTCCGCCTCCATAATCTGTTCGAAATTATCGAGAAGCAGCAGTATGTGCTTGTCACATAGATAATCCTTCACAACATCTAACAGAGGGCGCCCTCCGGTTTCCCTGACTTTCAGAGTCTGAGCAATCACAGAAGCGAGGAGTCCGGGATCGCTGATGGGAACCAGGTCTACAAAAAAGACACCGTGCTTGAAGAGTTCGATTAATTCCGCCGCCACCTGCAGTCCCAGGCGGGTTTTCCCAATGCCCCCAGTACCCGTAAGTGTCACAATTCGCGCATTCTCATCCAAAAGCATCTTCGTAACGGCTTCCAGCTCTTTTTCCCGCCCGATAAGCTGAGTTGTCTGCACCGGGAGGTTGTGCGGGTGCATATCGAGCGATTTGAGAGGTGGGAATTCTGAAGGAATGTCAGGATGGACCAGTTGAAAAATGGTTTCCGGCCTGGTTAAATCTTTCAGACTACAGTCCCCCAGATCCTTGAGGCTGACATCCTCAGGCAGCATATCACGTATAAGTTCTGCCGTAACCATGGAAACGAGCGTCTGGCCGCCGTGGCCGATACTCTGAAGCCGTGAGACACGATTAAGTGCCGGACCGTAATAGTCCTGATCGCGCTCTTCTGCTTCACCGGTATGAAGGGCCATGCGTACCATCAGAGGACCGGGCAGGTCCCACTTTTTCGAATTGATCGAAAGCTGGGCGCTCAGAGCAGCTTTCAAGCCATCCATGGCTGTGTCGAAGACAGCACAGAAGGAATCACCAACGGTTTTAAATACCCGGCCATTGTTCGCCTCGATTGCTTCACGCAGAATCGTATCGTGACACGCGAGGGCTTCCTTCATCTTATGGGGATAACTCTGCCAGAGCCTTGTGCTTCCCTGAATATCGGTAAATAGGAAGGTTACGGTTCCTGTAGGTAGATCAAGCATCGAGGCCTCTTATTGATAGATTTTTTATAATTCCTGATTCACAGAAATATCTCAAAATCATCAATTGTAGGTACAATAAAAAGAAAAGTTTTTTCCAACTGCAAGCTTCTACTGCTTTCACTGCCAAAAGGAAGCCACCTCCTTTGGAGGTGGTATATAATATTTCAAAAAAGATTAATTCCAAGGCTATGCCTTTAAAAGACTTTTGGCTTGGGAACCACCACCTGCTTTGCAGGTGGTCTTTTACTGATAATACGCTAATAACTGATATTATGTCAAGCAAATTGTAATAAATTCTCATGAATCAGATTTTCTACAGTAGAATATCCTATGATTTTTTTTATCTCCAATTGAAATCCACTAAGGTGAGGTATACCTGCCACTTTTTGCAGAAACAGTAAGGCAGTTTCAAGCTATCTCAATTTTGTTGACATAATATCTTTTTCTGTGTAGGATAATAAGAAAGAGCGGGGTATCCGACATAAGCGATAGAGACTTGAAGAGAACTAGAAAAAATGGCAATACGGTGACTGCACCACCCAATTTTTAAGTCTCCCAGGCAGCAAAATGCTGAAAAACTTCTGCTTTGGATGACGGATTTACCCCGATATTTACAACACTATTGCAAGCAAGGCGTAGCATCCCTGCTAACACCTTTTAAATGATTAGCTGTTCACAGATGATCTAAATTAGACGGAGTTGAAAAGGGCGGGCAAGGCGCACCTCGACCCATACAGGGTCTAACCATGGAGCGCCAATGTTTTGCCGGACAAAACGGATAAATCCCATTATGCCCAGAGTATTGAATATCTTGACAAGACGATCAGAGTATTGGACCAGCACATTGATCATATGCCCTAACCCCCATTTCTCAAAAATTGTTTTAAACACATAGAATGGGGAGTTGACTCCAGTTCCTGGAGTTTGCACTTTTCTCACTTTAGACTTCATTCGATGCATGACACTGTAACGTATTAACATACTAATAATTAACTTTACCGTTACTCAATTTGTGAGAAAACCACCCTAAGCGCATCAAATAATGATATCCCCTCATAGCTTTCCAGTTATAGGAGAAACAGTGCTCATACTGATAGCCATAACGTTTCTCCACCAGAATACCTGACTCAATACCCCAGCGATGACGAGCTGCCAGATTGCAGCGTCCGTGCACATTCCCTTTATTCAGAGGCTTTGAGGAAATCCAGGCATGGCGCCCCCTTTTGGTCACAATCTCATTAGATTTCTGATCAACCTCTTCAATTTTAGATAACAAACGCATCAGGGTGTCATGGTGTGGTATACTCTCTAATTCAGGGAACAAGAGCTTTAGATTTTCCATGAATGCCGGACAGGTCATCTCCCGATTCGCTTCCCGCCTCGATGCCATCTGGTACACAAAGGTAAGAATACCATAAATCAGAAGTACCGTCAGCTTATGTTTAACTTTCTTAGTACCCTAAAGTGGACAAGCCACTTTCTTGATTAAAATAATTTTCTTGCCTGAAAAGCAAGAAAATTTATATTAAGGTACTAATGTGGACAAGCCACATTAAGGATTTTTAGAATTTCCTTGACAAAAAAGCAAGGAAATTGTTATTAAGGTATAAATCCTGATTTTCATGAACAATAGGCACAAACTT
>JAUVWI010000009.1 GCA_030604195.1 Spirochaetales bacterium | reverse complement strand
TCTACTTTCTAAGCTGTTCTTTGACAGAAAATGGTAGTTTAAGCAGGCAGCTATGTCCTTTGCCTTTTGGCAGGTTTAGGAATAGCTTCTGTTCAAGTTTAGGAAATCTAACTGGGCAGGTAACAGTATATACAGGGGACCACGGGACGATACGGCGACACTTCCGCGAAGCCAAGCTTATCGTAGCGCGTCGCTCCCAGGTCCACCTGCACCGGGTTCTTGACGGCAATCGCATTGACCACACGGACGAACGCCACATCTCCGGGAACCTGGGGTCCGTACACCGATCTCGATTGGGCGTGCACGAACGCCGCCGCGGATATCACGAGGATCACCGTAAGCACAGGGAATAACCGCATAATTTCTCCTTCTAGATCCATCATAGTGCATCACGGTTCAGAAGTCGAGATCCTGGCAGCGCGGCGTACTGCCATTGACTTTCGTCTCGGCAATAGGGTTTAATACCGAGAGGACCATACCCTATGACGATCGCCGCCCCATTCCGCATTTCCCGTCGTCCATCGCCCCTGATGCTGCTGGTATTTCTTGTTACCGCAGCAGGGGTGCTGCACTCTGAGCCGGGAAAGATAATCGACGTGAAACGCGTTGAGACCCTGGCTCCCGCGGACATCGATCGTATCGTATCGGAGCTTTTCAAGGACGTCACGGCGCCCAGGGCACGGTACACGGTTGACAGCTACATCCTGCGATTCGAAAGCACCTGGCCGGACGGGTCGACGACCCCCATCACCACGCAGGTTTTCATCCCCCGCTATATGGAACGAGGAAATCGGCCGATGTATGTTTTCGCTCCCGGGACGACGGGTCTCATCAATGCCTGTCGCCCTTCGCGTGAGCATATCGCGGGCATCCACTGGGGGCTCTATCGTTCCCATGTATTGGCCCATGTCGGCCAGGGAACGATCGGCGTTCTGCCCGACTACATGGGTTTCGGTGATGCCCGGCGTTGGATGGAACGGCTGACACCTGGCGGGAAACCTGAGCCGAACTGCGGGGACCTTCGATGACTCACGGGACGCAGCGTCGGCTGTGGATCCCGCGCTCTCCCGAGCCGGTAGTCCTGGCGTTCCTGTGCCTCCTTGCAAGCGCTCCATCCATCTGCCTCGCGCAGGTCCATCCCGGGAGCATCCTGTCGGTTCAGGCCATCGAAGTCATCCAACCGGCAGAGATCGAGCGACTCGGAAAGCCGCTGTTCGCCGGGTTTTCCGTTCCGCCAATGAGATACGCGGTGGACGCCTATCGCCTGCGCTACCTGAGTACCGACTACGACGGATCACCCGCGGAGATCACCGCACAGTTCTTCGTGCCGCGCTTCGATAAACCGACCGAGCGTCCCGTCTACGTGTTCGGCTCCGGAACAACCGGCATCGGCGACTCCTGCGCGCCCTCCCTGGAGCCACCGGAGGTGCGACGTTGGGGCTGGTACCGGCAGAACATGCTCGCCTACGCCGGGCTCGGTTACATCGTCATCTTCCCCGATTACCTCGGCTTCAACGATTCCGATCGGCCGCAACGCTACTTCAGCAAGCTCGCGGAAGGGCATGTAATGCTCGACGCCGTTCGCGCGGTGTTCCGCTTTTTCGAGTCCCCCGGCCATGCCGTGAGGCCTTCTCCGGCGGTATTCCTCGCGGGCTATTCCCAGGGGGGACATGCCGCCTTCGCGGGAGCCGACATCCGGCCAGCATACGCCCCGGAAGTTCCGCTCGCCGGCGTGATCGGCTACGGATCCACCAACGACATCGAGACGCTCTTCAAGGAAGGACCGGTGTACGCACCGGCCATCCTCTACACGTACTCCCTCATGTACGGTCGCGACGAGATCGATCCCTCCGCTTACCTCCAACACCGGTGGGTCCGGACGCTCGAAGCTGACGTGAACCGCATGTGCGTCGAAGAGTTCCAGGTCTACTACCCGTCTGACGGGACAAAACTTTACCGTCCAGAGTTCTATCGTGCCCTGCACGAGAACCGGCTCGGCGAATCCTACCCGGCCCTTGCCGCCCGTCTGGCCGAAAATCGGAGCGGCCTGAGCGGTCACGTAGTCCCCGCGCTCATCGTGCAGGGTACGGCGGACATCGTCATCACGACCTCCTCCCAGGACCGCTTCGTTGACGCCCTCCGTCGAGCTAAAATCCCGGTGCGGTATGTGGTGCTCGACGGCGTCCGCCACAAGCACACGCGGGCCGCAGGTTTCTCGGTTTCGGTGGAGTGGATGGAGCTTATCGCCCGTAGATTGGCGCCGCCATCGGACGGACAGGGCCGCTGACAACTCCCCTCTCTTTCCGCGCGCTAGGACGCCGGCAGCGAGTGCGTGAGGGATGCGATAAGCACGAGTGACACCTTCCAACTCGACCCGCCTCCCCGCTGATGCGGCCGTTTAGTAGATCTGCTCCAACATCTTCTGCGACCGCCTCCTCATGGTGATGAAGCGAATGCTCATTTTTGTTAAGCCCGTTGAGATTGGCATAGATGGTGAGCTTGGAGTCGAAGACAAGTTCCTCGGGGGGCTTTCACGTTCTGTTCTTCCAGAACTCGACGAATCTGAGGATCTCATCTGCCTGCTCATCCTTGCGCTGGGACCTCCTATCCCAGCCCAAGGGAGCGGCGCCTGGCTTTTAGCGAAAAAGACGCTGAGCGGATCTAATTTTTCATCCCCATGGGATAAAATTTGCAATAAAAAAAGTTGCTGTTATATTTAACTAAGGCAGCTATGATAAAACCTACGTGCAAACAGCAGGATATTACCCCTAACGGCCGGGTCCGTGTACTATTCTTCTATCTTGCGTTTATTTCTCTTGTCATGATGTTTGGCATGAGCCGATTTGTGTGGCATTCTTCCAACTTAGTGTGGCTGTCATTAACCAGATCAATTCCAAGCCTGAGTTCTCCCGCTGAATACAGCCCGGCGACAAGAACCAATGCCGAGATACTCGACCGAATGCAGCCGGGCCCGAATACTGAAGGTGAATCATACTTTCATAGGCCTAAGGATGCTAAAAGAAATGTTCTCTTTGTAGTGCTTGAGGGAATCCCCGGTGTTTATGTCAGACAGGTGCAGGAATGGACAGGGATGAAGTATCAGATTGAAATGCCGAATCTAAGTCGCATAGCTGAGAGGTCGCTTGTTATTCCAAATTTCATTGCTCACAATAGACAGACAATTCGCGGGCTGTACTCCATGTTTTCCGGAGATTATTGCAAATTGTCTTTAAAGACACCAAAGATATATGAGCACATCCGGCTTCCACCGGGGTCGCGAAGTCCATGCCTGCCGGAGATTCTGGCGGATGCAGGATACACGACAGCATACATACAAGCCGCCGATCTGGCCTATATGTCAAAAGATCAATTCATGCCGGCGGCGGGTTTTGAGCAGGTGTTTGGAAAAGAATATTTCCGCTATCAGCATGTACCTTTCGGCTGGGGACCGGATGATAAAGCGTTCTTTGAACAAGCCGCTGAATTCATTGAGAATCTTAATCAAAAATCAAATCCCTGGTTTCTTACCCTGCTGACTGTCGGTACCCACCATCCCTGTGCTATTCCGGAGGAACTGGTAAAAAGATTTTCGAGTCGTAAAGAAGCTGCTGTGGCATATCTCGATCAGGCGCTGGGTGATTTTTTCAAACGGTTGGAGGACATGGGAGCCCTGGAGAATACCCTGGTCCTCTTTGTAAGCGATGAATCACACGGAGTGACGGGCCAGCCGTATGGTAGAAACTGGGCACTTGCCGTTGCATATACTCCCGAATCTTCCGGAACGGTGAATCCCGCTGTTTTTGGCCTCATTGATATTCCCTATTCCATCCTTGATTATCTTGACTTAACCGGACTGACCCATTCATTCTCGAAAAGAAGCATATTCAGAGAGCAAAACACCGAACGCTCAATTCTGTTTGATTCATATTTCTCCGATAAGAAAGGAGTTGTGAAAAGGTGCATAGACAGCAACCGTGTTGAAGTTATCCAATCGGCAAACGGTGAGCTTTTCTCGAATTCGTATGAAAGAAATATTGTCGACGGTGAGAGAGGCAGAGAATTATCTGAAAAGCTCCGACAATATCAGAAAGTTGCAAACAATTCTCTGTATGACAGTGAAACAAAGAATCGTCGGTACGTCCTTCTGGAAAATGATGAATACATTATTGGTAAAAGGGAGAGCAGACTGTTGTCAAGCGGGCAATACCTCGACATTCCCGGAGGGACTACTGTAACAGTGGAGCTGAAAGCATCCGTTGAGTTAAATATGGATGACAATATACAAGTGAATAGCGAATCCATCCGGCTGATTCTTCAAATGATAAAGTGGTATAAAAAAATGCCGATTCCGGAAATCAGCATTCCAATCTTAAAACACGGGGATTCACTCCAGCTCTCTTTCAGTTTTTATACGAAAGAATCTCTTTCCCGTGTTTGGGCGTATTTGCAAGCAATATCTGTAAGCCCTTTATATTCAGCTACATTAAAAATTGGGCGATTCTCTATTGAAATGAAAGAAGGAAAATTAATAGATGATTTTCAGATAAACTGCTTTTTAATCAAAGAGAGGAAAGCGAGTACACGTGATCTAAAACCGACATACTTTTATGCCGGAGAGGGTACAGGAGTCTCTCACCATCAGAGGTTTTCCGGATCCTCTGTATGTCCGAAAGGAAAAGTTTGGGCAAATGATCATCTTACGGAACATCCTGTAATATTGCGACTGTGGTGTAATCAAAACGCGTCTATAATCACATTCTCAACAGGTAAATTAGATGAACGGTATTATCGCTACATGATTCTGCTACATCTACGGATTTTTAAGAATGGATATCACGATTCGCAGGAAATCCAGGTATCACTCAACGGACGCCATATTGATTATATATGGTTTGATCATAGTCCTATCGATAAAGAAGTAATAGTGTTCTTTCACCGCGAAGTATTACAAGAATACGATGTTAACACTATCTCATTTAAAGTAAACAAGCCTGTCACTGGCTCCTGTGATGGGAAATCCGCAGATTTTGAACTCTTGAATTTTCACTTTCAACCCTTACTGCCTCCTGTAGCGCATGCAGGAGGAGCTTATAATGGCCTTACCTATACCAACTCGCTTGAAGCACTCGAGGAAAATACCGGTACTTTTAGTTTCTTTGAGATTGATTTTGAATGGACAGAAGACAAACGATTAGTTGGCCTTCATGACTGGGGAGATATTTTTGAAAGAATTTTCGGCTTTGAAGCTGAAAGGCCTTTAAATTACAATACGTTTTTTGGGCTGGAAACGGTTCTTGATATTACCCCTCTTGACCTGACTTCAATCAAGGCTTTCTTATCCAATAATCCTGCGGCAAAGATAATAACTGACGTAAAATCTAATAACATTAATGCACTTAAAAAAATAGCCTGGTTCTTTCCTGATTATGCCGAACGATTCATACCGCAGGTTTATCATCCGGATGAGTTTGTAAAAGCGATTGAGGTTGGATATAAGAACATAATCTGGACGCTTTATCGTTACCAGCACATATTTAATCCCGGCAAAATCCTATCCCATATTCGCTATTGGGAGGATGAATACGATCTTAGACCCTTTGCAGTCACCATGCCAGTGCCTGCTATAGAGAAAGGTATTGCAAAAGCTGTATCAGAGGCAGGAATTCCTGTTTACGTTCATACAATCAACTCATGCGATGATTATGTTCGTCTTCTACTACAGGGAATATCTTCCTTTTATACCGATTTTCCTGATGTTGCAAATTGCTGCACCGTTAAATATCCTTACAATCAAGCCCTAACACCTATGGGGATATAGGATTAGTATCTAACTATATCCTCCCGTTGATCCATAAAAAAATACGGTTCGCTTTGAGATTCTTCTGGCAAAAGACCGTGGCAATCTGCAAAAAGAGCCTAAGGTTAGGGAATATCAAATACGCACAATTGATAAGAGTCATTATATATCCCTTTCTGCGGCATTAGGCAACATTGTGCGGAGCTGTTACCACCAACCTGACAAAACAATTTGTAAGTCAGCAATTAATAGAGTATAGCTGGAAGTGTGACGACAGACAACGAGTCTGTTTGCTGCATGACAGATCCGGTGAGTTCCGTTTTATCGATTATGATGATTTTGACATAGATGGGGTTAAAATATCAGCAAATGCACCCAACATGAATGCATTCTCAGGGAGTTTTTATCGGCTCTGCAAGAAGGGAAGCCTTTGACTGGTTTATTCCCTCCCTAAGGTCGGAACCTTCCGGTTAATAAAGAGCCTTTGATTTGATCTGGATTCTGTTGAATACTTTTAAAGACGCTTGTCAGTGTTCTGAGCAACTCTTGTTCGTCGATAAAATAACGATAGTCGAGTTCCCGGCATACACCCAAAGGGAGCGCAGTTTATAACCAAATTTAAGACTGCTCAAACTACGATAAACCAAGCCGCCAAAATTCTGCCTAGCGCGCCATTTCTGAAGATATGCCGTGTATAAGAACCACTCGTAAGCTGGGGCGAGCCATGCCTCTCACCCATATCTCTCAATAGATTCGATTACATCCTGGTTGGCAAAAGCATTGCACCGTACATATATCTCCCCAACAATACCTACAAGGGGTTTGGGATCTTCCGACTGCTCAATGGACCCGAGTCTCTTGAGTGATTGCTCAAACACCCGTTCGAAGTGCTTACACGATTCAATAGCGTCTGCAAGATGTGTAACCTCATCTTTAAAGATTTTAAGAACGAGCGATTGATCGGAAGCATAGGGACGTTTTTTGCATCGGAGTTTCATAAGGATATCGGAAGCAATAACATACTTCCATACCCTTCTTCTGAGCTTCTCCGGTAATCCCTGATACGAGTTGTGCGTAGTTGGAGAAAGGATAGGAATATCGGTATATCCTAATTCGTTCAGGATCATCCGATCTTTTAATGCATACTGACAATTCATCGCTGCATCTATGATTCTGCCATTATGGATGCGCATATACTTTGAATCCTGCCCACCAATTTCAAATATGGTATCAATTTCAGGATCTACATGCATCGCGCCTTCTACATGGCATGTAATCTCATTGATAATTCGATCAGTTCCTATGACCATACCAACCATCTTTCGACCGGAGCCTGTGATTGCACAGCCGTACACATCAAATTTAAAGCATTTTCTCCGGTTTATATTTAAGAGGGCACTGAAAAGTTTCTGTGTGGCTCCTATAGGATCACCATCTGTTTTCCGGTATACATCACAGATTATTTCTCCGTTCTGATCGATAACGGCGAGTTTTGTACTTGTGGATCCAATATCTACGCCGAGGTAGCATTGAACAATCTGAGTTCGGGGAATCTGAGTAACTCGTATTTCATTTTGATACTTATCTATATAGCACTCTTCTACATCCCAGCATGGATAATGTGATAGCTTAAGCTTAAGAGGCGGTCGTGTTGCAAAAGCCCATTTATTTGCCTTAAGGTTTTCAGGTTCACTCATCTCAAACTGCTTTGCAGGAACTTCCTCTTTCGCAAGCAAAGCTGCTCCATGGGCTCCAGCAAGATGTCCATCCTCAAACTGAATAATTTGATCGCCATAGACTCTATTCAGTCTGCGCATAATCTCAGGGTTCTTTGTAACTCCGCCTACAACTACAGTTAAACCTTCAAGTGGCCGACCCTTTAGCAGCGTACAGCGAACGAAGGTGGATTTTCTATGCAGTAATACCGTTCATTTGTTGAACTCACGGCTTGACAATTTCCGATCCGGGCGTATTCCCCATTGGGATAAAATAGAGGTTCCTACCCTGAAGATTTGGTATATTTATTTTAAGCCAAACCAAATAAACAGGGAGGAACCATATGGTTAAAACTTATCATGACCGCGCAGAAGAATCTACAAAAAGATTAGAGTTGCGCAGTACAGCCCACAGCTTCACAAGGATCATCAGTGAGGGAACAAACTGCTCTCCATTTGAGGCGTCAATAATCACAGAAAAAGCACAGGAGGTTTTTAGGATCGGAGATTATCATGAGAAAGAGAGCCTCCAGCCTGGACAGATGAGCTGGCAAGCCATCAGTGAAGATGAGCCCCCTGGCAAGCCTTTGGATGAGTGCAAGTTCAAGCGAATCCGGCTGACGATCGTATCCATTGATGAGGATATAGAAGTGTTGAAGCAATACGGTCATTCTGCTAAGAGAGGTCAGCAGATCCTTCGGATTACCAGGGAGGCGCTGGATCAGAGGGCGTTATTGACCCAGGAGGATCTTGCTATTCTTTTGGATTGCGACGTCAAAACGATCCGCACCGATATAAAGCGCTATCAGCAGAAACACGACGTAATCATCCCAACCCGTGGAAACAAGAAAGATATTGGTCCTGGCCTAACACACCGTGAGCGGGCGGTAGAGTTCTTCATCCAGGGAAAAGACACCGTAACAATTGCTCGGGATATGAATCATTCCCTGAAAGCTATAGAGCGGTACACCCAGGCTTTCTGCCGGGTGGTATACTGTCAGGCTCAGCTTCGCAATACTTTGAAGACAGCTCTGGTGGTAGGGGTATCAGTCGTCGCTGTGAATCGCTATCTTGGACTTAAAGATAAATATTGGAATAACCCTGAGTACAGTGAGCGTCTTTCAGAGATAGAGAAGGTAGGCAGCCAGTTCTGGGAGTACCAGGATAGTAAAAAAAGCCTGGGCAGAGCAAAAGAAGGCAAAGATGAAAGGAAACTCAAGAACTTCTGAACATCCCTATCTGAAAAAAGGCTTCAAGAGCGCTCTGGATTACTTTTTTGCTGAGAATTTGCCTCAGTTGGGGGGATCGTTAACGCGAACTCCCGTGGTTGAGAAAATATATGAGATGGTGGAGAGCTATTTCCCCGCCATGGATCGTCTGAAAATGGGGCAGATGATCTGGTATGCTGTGGATGAAGGGGAGAAAGCAGGATACGGGAAAAGCCTCCAACAAAGTAAACTACGCCCTGTAATCCTGGATGTCATTCATGAAACTGACATTGAGGATATTATGAAAGGCCTAAAAAATAGAGAGCGCCAAAAAAAAGTACTCGTCAGGCTCTTTAACCAAAGCTATGAACAGAAAGGAGTTCTTACCCACGCTGATGCGGCCTCGATCCTGCGTCTCTCTATGGTAACCATATCAAAATATATTCAGGAGTACGAAAAAGAGACAGGGCGAATAGTTCCACGCAGAGGCACGATCCATGATATGGGAAGGTCATTGACCCACAAAAAGATCATCTGCCAGAAACATTTTGCTGAAGGCAAGACCGTAGAACAGACAGCTAAAGAAACCTATCATTCGCCCCAAGCTGTTGTAAGATATACTAATGATTTCAAAAGGGTCAGGGAGTGCCTCAAAGAAGGCTGGAGTGTTGAAAGAATAGCCTATACAACCGGGCTTTCAAAATCCTTAACCAGGGAGTACGTGGAGATGATAAACGGAGAGGAGATACCGTTTTGAAAAAACAACAACGGTTCTCTATTCTTCACACCCCGCAGATAGATTCTAAATCGAACTATTTGTGTTTTTTAGTAGAATCTCTTAAGTATCACTATGATAACATGCTCTGTAGAAGCCCGTCAGCACATTTTCTTAAGACACATGATACCTGGATGCCACTAAAATCCAGGTCATTATTTCAACTTCTTACTCCTCATTACTCTTCTACTATTCTGAGAGATAGATATCAGTATGTTGACAGCTTATTCGGTAAAGGAGATAATTTTGTTAGCTAATGTACCTGCTTCAGGGTATAGACCCCAATGGGGCATACGCCCTTATTTAACGTGGTGAAAAAAAGTATTTCGTTCGCCTAAGCATCAATAGAAGAGCACATAACACAAAAAATTCTCCAAGAGCAAAGAGGTGCCAGTTATACTCAGTTGGCTCATATCGTAAAATTATCTGCTGAAAGTGTTCATTGTTCGCCAATGTCAGGAAACTTGATAGAAATCCCCCTTGAATAATGATTTGAGAATAATCCCAGATAAAGGTAAAAAAAATTATAAACCCGCCCAAAAGAATTAATCCCCACTCATGTAATTTTAGCTTCACTATATAGCCCTTCTCTTGTAAAAAAACTACGCATCCGGCAAGAAGTATCATAGTTAGAGAACAGATAACGGGAGCAAGCACAGGAGCTATCCATACCACAGGAATGAGAAACAAAATATCCCATGTTAAGAAAGATTGCGGCCAGTTTAAGAGCAGCTTTAAACCTGCATAATAAAAAAGATCCCATATGGCGAAGGTGTAGAGGAAGTAGAAAAAATTTTGTAGAAAATTGCGGCCTGTGATGAACGCTGCAGCAGCGAGCATTATTATTGTGGTAATTTCTCTTAAGCATTCGACCGAAAGCATCTTTAGAGGAATCGGACTTAAAGGAAAACAAAATCCATTAGGATAATATATCTGCCTTAGGTAAACAACCACGATTGCTTCAAGAAATCCCATTGCTATGCCAAAAATACTGAGTATAACAAAGTATCTATGGATTTTTATATCTGTTCCTTTCATTTTCTCTCCTTTAAAAATATCTGCTGCAGTAGCAGTATCCATGGAAGGACGAGAAAAGAATAATAATTGACTGTCGCACTGAGGCTCCTAACATGATAGTCAGAAATGAGACGTCCATCACAATCCATCCATAAAAAATAATTTGTTTACCAACCTGTATTTTCATGCAACTCCTGCCACTAATGGTTCTATAATCTTAAATCAACGGAAGGTCAAGGTTTCTTCTATTTACGAAACAGGTGGCATATATATGAAGAAAAAAAACAGGCGCCGGGCTGAAAAGCCTCAAAAGCTATCCGCCGGCAACTCGAAAAGTGGATCCACCCCTGCTTGCTGAGAAAGACAGCGCTTCGCCGCTGTAGCTTCCGGCTGCTAAAAACCCTTACTTTTCGTGGAAAGCAGCCATCTCCTTGATACTGGGGGCCTGGCCTGTATTATCCCTGATATTACGGTGTACAATTGCCGCTACACCGGTGGAAAGACCGAAGAGATTGATAAAACCGGTTGCATCTCCATGATCGTAGGCGCTCGCTCCGAAAGAGGCAAGATCCTCAAGATAGAGTGAATAGGGTGATGTCCTGCCCCCGGTTATAACATTACCCTTATAGAGCACTATCTTCACCGAGCCGGTAACATACTCACATATACGGGCCATAAAGGCATCCAGGGCCTCGCGCAATGGAGCGAACCATTTTCCCGCATAGACCAGTTCTGCATATCTTAAAGCGACCAACTCTTTGTAATGGAGGGAATCACGGTCCAGGGTAATGCTCTCCAGATCGGATAGAGCATGGTAAAGAATTGTGCCGCCGGGGGTTTCATATACGCCCCTGCTCTTCATGCCTACCATCCTGTTTTCCACCAGGTCGACCCTGCCGATGGCATTCTCTGCGCCCAGGCGGTTCAGCTGCTCCAGCAATTTCAACGGGGAAAGCTTTTTGCCGTCCAGGCCCACGGGCAGACCCTTTTCAAAATCTATAGTTACCTCTGCCTCACAGTCAGGCGCCTCCCGGGGCGAACGGCTGAAGCGGAATAGATCGCTCCCCGGCCGGTTGCCCGGTTTCTCCAGGTCTCCCCCCTCATGGCTTAAGTGCCAGATATTGGAGTCACGGGAGTAGATATTTTTCCTGGATATATCGCCCAGGGGGATGTTGTGTGCCTGGGCATAGTCTATGGCCTCTTCCCTTGAACGGATATCCCACATACGCCAGGGAGCAATAACCTTAAGATGGGGGGCCAGGGCCTTGTAGGCCAGCTCAAAACGCACCTGGTCATTGCCTTTGCCCGTGCAGCCGTGGGCCACTGCATCGGCTCCCTCTTCCAGAGCCACCTCCACCTGGTGCTTGGCCTGTAGGGGCCGGGCAATAGAGGTACCCAGCAGATACCTGCCTTCATAAACGGCGCCGGCTCGCAGCAGGGGAAAGAGATAATCCCTCACAAACTCCTCGCGAATATCGCGTATGTAGAGCTTTGAGGCGCCCGATTTTAGGGCCTTCTCCTCCAGGCCGCTCAAATCCTCATCCTGCCCCACATCGGTGCACATGGCAACAACCTCGGAACCGGGATAATTTTCCTTAAGCCAGGGAATTATAATCGAGGTATCCAGTCCCCCGGAATAAGCCAGTACAATCTTTTTAATCTTCTCCTTAGCCATCTCTTTTCTCCTGTAACTTGATATTCGAAAAAACTTCTTCCATTATAGCCACCCCCAGGGCAATTTCCTCACGGCTGATAACCAGGGGCGGAGCAAATCTCAAGAAAGAGCCGCCCGAACGCAGTACCAGCAATCCTTTATTACGCAGTTCTTCAAGCAGCCCGGGCAGGGGGTCCTGCCCGTTTTCAGAAGATTTGACAACCTCCAGCCCCAGGAGCAGTCCTCTACCCCTTACCTTACCCAGAAAGGCAAAGTGGGAGCTAAGCTTACCCAGCAATCCCTTAAAATACTCGCCTTTCTCCGCAACTGAGGCTATGAAATCTTCTTCTGAAAGGAGATCCCATATTTTAGAGGCCACTGCGGTGGTAACCGGACCGCCGCCGAAGGTGGTGCCGTGCTCCCCCAGGTGAATAAGGCTGTTGATCTTCTCCGGAATCAGCACGGCCGAAAGGGGCAATCCCCCGGCCAGGGGCTTGGCCAGAGTGACCAGATCCGGCTCCAGTCCCACACCCTCGAAGGCAAAAAAAGTTCCGGTACGTGACAGGCCGGTTTGTACTTCATCAACGATAAGCAGCACATCAAGCTCCCTGCAGAGGCGGTTCAGGGTTGCGGCAAAATCCGGGGTCATAGCCTCCAGGCCGCCCTCCCCCTGCACAACCTCGGTAATCACCGCCGCATAACCGGAGTCTAAAGTTGCCGCCAAAGCCTTGCAGTCATTGAAATCTATGGCCCTGGTCCCGGGTATAAGCGGCGCAAAGGGCTCCTGGTATTTAGCAGTGGGTGTAACTGAGAGTGCTCCCAGGGTCCGGCCGTGGAAAGCATTGTTGAAGCAGAGCAGGTTATGGCAATCCCTTCCCCTGGTACGAAAGCTATAGAGCCGGGCAAATTTCAGGGCGGTCTCATTGGCCTCAGAGCCGCTGTTTAAAAACTGAACCGCCTGGAAAGCGCCCCTCTTTACCCTCTTAACCATCTTACGGCCCAATTCCAGGGCCGGTTCTGTGGTAAATAAATTGGAAATATGGGGCAGTTTTTTCATCTGCCTGGCAACAATCTCCGCCAAATCATCTCTGCCGTAGCCTAAGGCATTTACCGCAATACCGCCGGCGAAATCCAGATAGCGCTTTCCCGCTGTATCCTCAAGATATACACCATCGCCCTTTTCCACTACCAGGAGCTCTTCGGAAAAGCAGCGCGGAAAGGGATGGCCCGTTGCCATGGCTGTTTTTTCAATTTTCAAATCTGTATCCTCCCTAAATCAGCAGATCTAATTGAGCTTTATTATAGTACCGAGTTTGCCGCTTAAGAGCAGCTCAAGACTTCCGGCGCCGCTGTACTCTCCGATTACTATTTCGCCTACACCCCGGTGCAGGGCACTAAGTGCAGCTTTAACCTTGGGTATCATACCGCCGGATATACTCCCCTCCCGGATAGCCCGGAGCGCCTCCCCTTCATTTAAGGTGGGAAGCACCTCTCCCCCTATCAGAATACCCGGAATGTCAGATAGAAAGATCAGGCTCTCACTCTGAAGGGATACAGCTATTTCCAGGGCCGCTTCATCGGCATTAATATTCAATCCCTCCCCTGTATCATCCATTGATGTGGAGGAAACAACCGGAAAATAATCCCGCGCCAGAAGCAGCTCAAGCAAAGCCGGGCATACCCCGGTAATGGTTCCTGTCCGGGTACTGCCTGCCTGCTCTGCGGAAATGCTCTTTCCCCTGAAGAGTCCGCCATCCGCCCCGCATACGCCCACTGCATTTATACCGGCGCTGGAAAGCATCCTGACCAGCCGTTTATTAATTTTTCCGGAGAGCACCATCTCCACTATATCCATTTCCTGTACAGAGGTAATCCGTATACCCTTTTCAAAGAAGGGTGAACAGCCCAGCCTTTTACTCAAAGCGGTAACTTCGGCGCCGCCGCCGTGTACCAGAACGCACTCCCGTGACCTCTGTAACAGAGCCAGGTCGCCGGCAAGCTCACCCATGCTCTCTTTTTTACCCGCCAGGCTGCCGCCCATCTTTACCGTAATCGCGCTCATGTCAGATCTCGTTTACTCCTTTCAGTCCGCTTTGCTCAGCAAGGCCGAAACGAATATTCATATTCTGCACCGCCTGCCCCGCGGCTCCCTTTACCAGGTTATCGATGACCGAAAAGAGGAGCAGCTTATCGCCTTCAACCTTGAAAGCCATATCGCAGCGGTTGGTGCCCCACACATCCCTTGTCTCAGGTATTCTGCCGGTAATAAGCTTTATAAATGGAGAATCTGAGTAATATTTTTCATAGATAGCGGGAATATCCCTCTCCCCATTCAACATCTCTGCCACCGTGGTTGCGGTCATGCCTCTTTTTAAGGGCGCCAGGTGGGGAGTAAAGATCAGGGAAGCATCCCTGTCAATGTTTTGCAGCTCCGCCTCCATTTCAGCAACATGGCGGTGGGATTTTCCCGGGGCATAGGCACCGGCGTTCTCGCTGCGCTCGCAGAAGAGGTAATCAAGTTTCACTTTTCTACCGGCCCCGGAGATACCGGATATAGCGCTGGTAATAATATTTCCTCCGACAACACCCTCTTTGAGCAGGGGCAGCAGGGGCAGCAGCACAACCGTGGGGTAACATCCCGGATTGGCAATCAGATCAGCCTTGCTGATCTCATCACGGTACCATTCAGTAAGTCCATAAACAGCACCGGCTAAAAGGTCAGGCCGCGGCGGCGGTGAACCATAGGCCCGCTGGAAAGACTCCCTGTTCTTTATGCGGAAATCAGCAGAGAGATCAATGACCACAGTGTCGCCCAGAAAAGGGGAACATATACGGGCGGATTCCAGATGAGGAAGCGCAGCGAACACCACATCCGGCCCGGCAGCTGCCGCCTCATCGATTGTAATCAGTTTTTCTTTAGATTCGGCAAATCTATTCAATTGCCCGCCATTCAGTCCTGCATCAATATCCGTTATTTTCCAGCCCGCTTTGGAAGAGGAGACAGGCAGAATAGAGCTGATATCAGGATGCTCCAGCAGAATACGCAGCAGCACCAATCCCGTATAGCCGGTGGAACCTAATACAACCGCTTTCATAAAATACTATCCTTAAAATCAGGTATCCTCTCTGCCATGGCCTCGATCAATTCATCCCTGCTCACGCCATCCACGAGTACCAGCAGTATGGTATCGTCACCTGCCAGGGTGCCTAAAATCTTATCTATTTCCAGGTTATCCAGAGCAAAGGCCACGCTGCCTGCATGTCCGGGCAGGGTTTTAATAACCCCCAGGTTGCCCGAAAAAGCAAAGGACAGGTATCCCCTCATAAAATCCTGTGCCAGGCTTTTATCCGAACCGGCTTTGCTTTGCGAATCATAAAAAGCATAGCTGTAACCGCCACGGCCATCGGGAACTTTTCCCGCCTTCAGATATTTAAGATCCCGCGAAAGCGTGGCCTGGGTAATATCGAATCCCTGCTCCTTTAATGACTTCAACAGCATTTCCTGGCTATCTACTTTCCTGCTTTCGATTATTTCTCGCATAACGATAAGCCTTGCTGACCGCTCCATGGGACTCCTCCTGCTTCTTATTGTATTTTTATAACATGTTTCTGTATATTATTACACTATAATGACAAATTACAAGCAAAGATGCAAGAGGAATAAGTGGAATATATAATAATAGTTTTGCTCACGTAAGATTGACTTAAATCATCTTTAGCATCTAAAATTGATATGTAAGTTATGGCTGAAACTGAAAGCGGCAGAGCGACAAAAAGTTTTTTAAAAAGCCTTGGTTTTCCGGAAATAGGTATTCACAATGCCTTCAACCATTTCGATTTCCGGCGGCCCGGCAGGCGTATTCTGGTAATCGGATCAATGGGTTCGGGTAAAACCGAGTTCTCCGCCCGGGTCTGGCGCGACGCCCAGGTAGCCTTGAAAAAATCCGGCCGGGTGGCCGAAGCAACCAGTACCAATGGCGCAGACCGCCGGCAGGTCTTCTTTATCCGTTCCTCTCTGGACAGGGAGCGTTTTCCCGATTACCCGGCCGATGCTCTTCCCTTTCGCGGCGGCTTTGAAAAGTGTGGTCAGAGAATTGCGGATATAGACGATTCATTCAAACTTGAGGAGCTAATCAATAAACATAAGGAAATCGGCACCTGGATAATAGATGAAGCCGCTTTTTATGAAGAACGGTTGGCCTTTGTTGTTCAGCGTGCATCTGTTCAACGCTCTCTGACCTTTATCTTTCCAACCCTGATGCTCAACTTCCGCAAGGAGATATTTAATCCGACAGCCAGGCTTCTTTTAGAAACAGCCACCGATATCTTCCCCCTCACTGCCTACTGTGAACATCCGGACTGTATAGAGGATTCCTTTTATACCTACCGCTACTACCTGACTGCCGGTGTAGAGTGTCCGGCGCTCTACTTTGATCCGTTGATCATTATCGGGGGAGACAGAGAAAAGAGGGACCCCAGAGAGCCCAATTACTGCACCCGCTGTGACCTTCACCACTATCTTCCGGGAAAAGAATATACCTTTCTATTATTGAAACCAATGGGCCTGAAAGCCTCAACAGGGGAAATAGAACCGTTGGAAAGCGAGCTCCGGCGGATTGCCCACTCCATGGAGGAATCCGAGCTTTACAGCCATTTCCGCCAGAGGTATCTTGGTGAAAATAACAGGCAGCCCATAATGATGCAGGCCCTTAAGGTTCCCTGTATTGCTGAAAAAGCGCTCATATTTCTCTTTGCCGAACAGAATCTGCTCACCCGTGAACAACTTATTTACCTGGCTCTTAAACTGGAACTGGATAAGGATTACCTCAACAAGAGGCTTTCCGATAACGGGCGTTCCCCATTATAACTTTATAAGAATATGGAAAAAACCGGCGTGAGGTTCTATAAAATTTCTTCTGCTCTTATCATTCTCACAGTTCTTTTCATTACCGGCTGCGCTGATAATCCGCCTGAGATCTACCAGGTCTTCTGGCAGGTAAATATTCTCAACAACCGTGAAAATAAAACAATCCACCCTCAATTAAGCCTCTTTATCCAGGTTCATGATCCTGATGGTTTTGAGGATCTGGATCAGATATACCTGATCAATGATAAAAAGGAGCTCTTCTGGAAACTGGACAGCGAATCCTGGATAGAGGTTACTGAAGATGACGAGAGCTGGATAGGCAGCAATACCCTAAGCCTGCCCCACCCTTCAATGGATTTCACCGGTGAGTACCGCCTGTTGCTTCTGGATGTAGGCGGAGCTTCAGCGGAAAAAATTATCGTTATCAATCACAGCCCCGCTTCTTTTGCAGAACTGAATTTCCCGGAGGCGGAATTGTCCGGGGGGGTGATTAATCTGACAAAGGGGAATGGCTCCACGGAATATATACTCTGGATCTACGGAAATGATGAGCGCTTTCGTTCCGCTTTCATCACCAGTGACGGCTCACTGGCGATTGATGGAATATTCAAGGCCCATGCCGACCTGGCAAATGGATTCTACTTTTTCATTTACCAACAGCCGCAAGAAGCGGATTTCGGTCTAATTTCAGGTCCCTTTTTCTACACCGCAGATGAGCTGCAATAAGGGGCAGCAATAAAAAAACCCTGGTGCAGACTGTTGTCTGAACCAGGGCCTGTGCCGCCGAACAGAATTGAACTGTTGACACGAGGATTTTCAGTCCTCTGCTCTACCGACTGAGCTACAGCGGCATAATATTCTATTATTATCATTTTTTTTTAAAATTTGTCAACCAGGAATTCGATTTATGCTTGAATTAATTGGGGGTAAAATTCTATGTTTATCTATGCAGTGCGCTCTGCGCCGGCCGGAAAGGAGTTTTGGGATTGACCGGTGCGCTATGTGCCGCCCATGGGCTGCGATTCTAATTTACAAAGCGCTGACAATCAAGGAGG
Organism: Spirochaetales bacterium; assembly: GCA_030604195.1. Lineage (GTDB taxonomy): Bacteria > Spirochaetota > Spirochaetia > SZUA-6 > DRHE01 > DRHE01. The sequence continues at coordinate 54,684 of JAUVWI010000009.1, read as the reverse complement.
TAAAGTTGAAAGTAAACACGGAAGACCTTTTAGCCAAAGCTCTCAAGCCGGCAGAAGATGCTATGAAACTGCATCCCTTCTACCGGGGAAAAATTGCAGTTACTCCCAAGTGCATTATTCGTGATGTCAATGACTTCGCCATCTGGTATACGCCGGGAGTCGCCGAACCCTGCAAAGATATATATAAGAATCCTGAACAGGTTTATAAGCACACTAACAAAGCCAATATGGTAGCTGTGATATCCGACGGAAGCAGAGTTTTAGGGCTGGGCGATATCGGACCCGAAGCGGCCCTGCCGGTAATGGAGGGAAAGGCCATTCTGTTCAAATACCTGGGTGGAGTCGATGCCTTCCCCATTTGCCTGGGCACCAAGGATCCGGAGGAAATTATCAGGACAGTGCTCCTGCTTCAGCCCACCTTTGGCGGCATCAACCTGGAGGATATTTCCCAGCCTAAATGTTTTCACATTCTCGACACCCTGCGTGAAAAAGCGCGCATACCGGTTTGGCATGACGACCAACAGGGAACAGCGGCAGTTACCCTGGCCGGTCTTATAAACGCCCTCAAGCTTGTGGGCAAAGCTCCGGACCAGGCGAAAATAGCCATGGTCGGCACCGGCGCCGCCAACATTGCCATAACCAGAATTCTTCTAGCCGCCGGTATTACTCCGGGCAATGTTATCATGGTTGACAGCAAGGGCACACTGCACCGCGGCCGCAGCGACCTTAAAGATAAATTCAAAGAGAAATACCAGCTCAGCCTGATAACCAATAAGGATAATTTAGCCGGCGGTACAGCTGCGGCCATGAAGGGCGCTGATGTCTGCATTGCCCTTTCCCGGCCCGGACCCGATACGATAAAAAAAGAGTGGGTGGAATCCATGGCCGGGGGCGCCATTATTTTTGCCTGTGCCAATCCAATTCCGGAAATCTGGCCCTGGGAGGCCAAAGAAGCAGGCGCCTGCATAGTAGCCACCGGACGTTCCGATTTTCCCAACCAGATCAATAACTCACTGGGTTTTCCCGGAATCTTTCGCGGCACCCTGGATGTTATGGCCCGGACCATAACAGATGAGATGTGCATAACCGCTGCTGAGGAACTCGCCCGCTGCGCCGAAGACACCGGCATACGGGAGGATTACCTGATCCCCACCATGGCTGAGTGGGAGGTATATCCCCGTGTTGCCGCCGCGGTTGGGGTCAAGGCGATTGAACAGGGCGTTGCCCGGGTCAAACTTTCCAGAGAAGAGCTCTACAAGAAGGCGCGTCAAATTATAAAAAAATCCCGGGATGAGACTGATCTTTTGATGAAAGAGGGGCTGATTGCTCAACCTGAAGGGTAAAAAACCAGCAGGGTATAGAAAAATATTCCAGGTAATAGTAACTTAGGATTCAATAGATGCCTGCACATTTTACACACCTTATATTTGCCGAAGAAGCGCTTCTTGCGGCGCTGGGAAGCACAGGTAAAGAAGTACTGAAGAGTTTCGGCAACCTTTTCCGCTTCGGCGCCCAGGGACCGGACTTCTTCTATCACAATCAGCGCACCCGCCCAACCGGCTTGAAATACGGCAGCATAATACACCACTGGGGCTATGGTAAGCTGGTAGGAAATATGGTCCTTCAGGCCAGGCGGTCCGAGGCAGCGCCTGTTTCGGCTGTGAATGCCTTTATAATGGGTTTTGCCACTCATGCACCTTTGGACCGCTATACCCACCCCTTTATCAACTATTTTTCCGGCTGGGTAAATCCGATTGACAGGGAATCGCAGAAATACTTCCGCTGTCATCCATTTCTGGAGCGGATAATTGATGTGCTCATGCTCAAAAGGCGCAGGGGAATAGAACCCATGGACTTTGATTTTTTTTCCCTTATCGACTGCGGGCCCGCTCCGGCCTACCCCATACTAAAACTCCTGCTTAAATCGCTGCACGCTACCTATCCCGGTATGCATTTTAAATCCCGGGACCGCCGTAGAATTGAAAATGCCTATAAAGATGCCATTTTTTTCTACAAGGTCACGGACCACCGCAACCCCGAATACCGCAGGATAGCCTGGGAAATGGATCAGCAGGACAGCAGTAATATTAAACGGCTCGCCCTGTTTCACCCCTTGAAGATAGAGGATGATATTGATTTCCTGAATCTGAATAAAGCCGAATGGCTCCATCCCTGCTACAAGGAGCTCTGCAGCACTTCTAGTTTTCCGGAGCTCTACGATAATGCTCAAGAAGAAGCAGTGGCAATATTACAGAGTCTCTGGCAGAGCCTCGTTTCAGGAGCTTCACCGGAAAAGGCGGTAAAAAATATCAGCAATGCTTCCCTGGATTCCGGCCGTGATGACCGGGGGGGCTGCAAGCGGAAATACTCTTCACCACTTCCCTTGAACCGGCTTATTGACCAACTCTACAGCCGCTATAATTGACCCTACCAGGCCCTGCTGATATTATACACCTATGGAAACGTCAAAGGACAGAGGCTTTCAGCGAGCGGCCCGTTTTATCATGCTGCTGGGTAAAGAGCAGGCCCCGGAAGTGCTTAAGCATTTTTCGGAGAAAGAGGTAGAGGGCATAACCAGAGAAATAGCGCAAATCGATAAGCTTAATGCTGAAGAAGCCGCCAAGGTGCTCAAGGAATTCGGCTATCTGCAGAAAAGCCGTGAGCTGGCCACCCAGGGCGGTCTGGACAAAGCCAGGGAAATACTGATTTCCGCGTTTGGCAAAGAAAAAGCGGAAACCTTTATAACCAAAATATTGAAGAGAAGCCCGCACCCTCCCTTTTCCTTTTTAGAAAACCTTGAGCAGGAACAGGTAAATCTGCTCTTAAAGGATGAATCCATCCAGGTTGTCTCGGCCATTCTCCCCCATCTCAACCCCGAACGGGCCGCGGCAATTATCTCCAAGCTTCCCAAAGAACAGAAAATTGAAGTGACTAGACGAATTGCCTCACTTGAAAAGATTGATCCGGAAGTTATAAGAATGGCCGAAGAGGCGCTTAGGGAAAAGGTCAGGGCCCAGGGTGAGATTGTCACCTGGGGTATTGACGGTAAAAGGGCTTTAGCCGAGATCCTTAAATTTTCCGGTCTTTCCGCAGAACAAAGCATACTCGAGGCTTTAAAAGAAAAGGATGAAAAACTGGCTTCTGAAATTGAAGAACGCCTTTTCTCTTTGGATATTATTACCTGGCTGAGTGGCCGTGATTTGCAGACAGTTTTAAGAGATTTTTCCGACGGGGAGCTTGCCCTGGTAATGAAGGCTATGGATGAGAATTTAGAAGAGCTGATCTTTGCTAATGTGTCCGAGCGACGCCGGGAAATTATCCGCGCTGAAATTAAATCTCTCGGTGCCATATTACGGTCGGAATTGGACAAAGCCTGCGGTGAGTTTATTGACTATATCAGGATGCAGGCGGAAAAGGGCGAAATTACTATTACCAGGAACCAGGACGAGTTGGTCGAATAACCGGAAAAAGGGGATAAAATTGCAGAGAATATGGATTTCAGATATTAAAGAATACGTTGATAAGGATATTGAAATATGGGGCTGGCTCTATAACAAACGCTCAAAGGGAAAAATTCACTTCCTCCAGCTCAGAGACGGCACCGGCCGGCTCCAGGGGATTGCGGTAAACGGGGAATGCGATGAGTCAAGTTTCAACACCCTGACTGAAATTAAAATGGAGGCCAGTCTGCGTGTAAGCGGAAAGGTAACTGCAGATGAACGCTCTCCGGGCGGTTATGAGCTGCAGGTTAAGAAAATCTCGCTGATCCAGAACCCCGCCTCTGATTACCCGATCGGCAAAAAAGAGCATGGCATCGACTTCCTCCTGGAGAACCGCCATCTCTGGCTGCGCTCCACCCGGCCGGGCGCCATACTGCGCCTGCGCAGCCAGGCCATCATGTCCCTGCGCTCTTTCTTTCATAACCGTGGATATGTACTAATTGATACACCTATTCTCACCGGTTCAATCGGCGAAAGCTCGAGCTCGCTTTTCTCTGTGCCCTATTTTGACCTGGGAGAGGCCTACCTTGCCCAGACCGGCCAGCTCTACCTGGAAGCGGCTTGCATGGCCTTTGGCAAGGTTTATAATTTCGGTCCCACATTCAGAGCGGAAAAATCAAAGACCAGGCGTCACCTGACTGAATTCTGGATGCTGGAAGCAGAGGTTGCCTACCTGGATAGTGAAGGCAACATGCAACTGCAGGAGGATATGATCTGTCACCTGGTGGAGGATATCCTCGCCAACAGCACAGCTGAGCTTAAAGCGCTTGATAGAGATATCGAGGCTTTAAAAAAGGTGAAGCCCCCCTTCCCCCGCCTGGAATACGGAGAAGCAATTGAAAAGCTGCATGAATTGGGCAGCGATATTAAATGGGGTTCAGACCTGGGCGGGCAGGATGAAACCATACTGACTAAGCAGTATGAAAAACCGCTCTTTATTCTCAATTACCCCAAAAAGGTAAAAGCCTTTTATATGAAGGAAAACCCGTACAACCCGGAAACCGTACTCTGCTCTGATCTTCTGGCTCCGGAGGGCTATGGCGAGATTATCGGCGGATCGCAGAGAGAGGACAGCCGCGAAAGGCTGATAGCCAGGATACATGAACAAGAGCTGCCTGAAGAGGCATACCGCTGGTATCTGGAGCTGCGGGAATTCGGTTCGGTGCCCCACTCCGGCTATGGACTGGGCCTGGAAAGGGTGGTAACCTGGCTTTCCGGGATTCAGCACATAAGGGAGGCTTCGCCATTTCCGCGTACCATAACCAGGATCTACCCATAATGTACCCATAATGGAGGGTGACCATGTATAGAATTTCAATTGCCTATTTGCTCTGGTTTATCTCCGGCTTCGGAGCTTTAGGATTACACCGCTTCTACCTTGGAAAAATCGGAACCGGATTATTGTGGTTTGTTTCAGGCGGTTTGGGCATGATAGGCGCGATTTTCGACTTCTTCTACATTCCCACCATGGTGCAGGAGGCTAATCTCGGTAGCCGCTACCGTGATGCGCTTTTCAATGATCTCCCTCAACCCCTGCCGGCAAAACAGAGAGAATCAATTGAAAGGGTAATCCTGCGCACCGCTAAAAAGAACCGGGGAGTGATCTCCCCGGGAGAAGTGGCTCTTGAGGGGGATATTACCATGGATGAGGCCAAGAAGTATTTAGACAAGCTCACCACCCAGGGTTACATTGAAATGAAAATACGCAAATCAGGAATGATTGCCTATACCTTTCCTGAGTTCATGCAGGGGGATGAGGAGTTCGAGGATATATAGAATTAGCGCGGTATTTTAAGTTTTTTATTGTTATCATTCACATTCGCCTTCCCGTGCGAATGTTTCTGCAAAAGCCTGGCAGACGAGAGAGCCCTGGCTCCAGCCAAATCGATTGGCCGGATGAGCAGGTCAATATCCCTGGTAAGCCGGGGGTACCCGTGAAGGACTACAGCCATTCCCCCGCACAAAGCATACTGTACACCGGAGCCATTTAGAGTTCCGGCAACACCCATAACCTTCAAGAATACTATAGCCGCATTTTCGTGTTGTCAACGTGTGACAGGACAACAATCCTGACAAACACCGCAGGAGCCGTCCCTTACTGTCCTTGCCCCACCACCGTGAAGCCGGGCCCCAATCTATCTGATCAGCCTTCAAAAAAGTCGCCGAATGGCGGGCCATCTGTTCCCATATCCCGCCGACATGCGTTGGGAAGGATTCTATGATTCTTTCGTACACCGCGTCAATCAGATCCAACTCCAGCATCGACTCATTGGGCTGCACGAACCGGTACCAGAAAGAAAGAAAGGGATCGGCAAGCTTGTAAATAGACCGCTTTGTGGATCTGAGGTTCTCGCCGAAGGGCACCTCACGCCTGACGTAGCCTAAATCGACAAGAAGCCCCAGTGGTCGGGAGAGGCTTCCGGCAGGCTTGCCCAATCTGCCGGCGATCTCACCAATCCGGTGGCAGCCGGCACCGATAAGCGATAGGATGGAGTGCGCTTGAACAGCGCTCCGCATATCGTCCAGGAGCAGCCGCGGCGGCTCGTTGTGAAGGATACCATTCCTGTCCAGAACAAGGGTTTTAATGGCTTCCCCTATATTCTTGCAGTCCGCGGCGAGTTCCCAGTTCCTGGGAAGACCGCCCCAAACCGAGTAGGCCTCCACTGCTTCGACCCCATTCACGCCGAGGGCCTGGCAAACCCATCTTTCGGTTAAAGGCTCGATTTTAACAATCTCACTTGCCCGGCCGTACAAAGGCGCTCTCCGGTCGAGCACCAGCCCGTGCATAATCCTCTGGGAAGAGCCGCACAGTATGAGCTGCAGCGTCATGTCACCGGATCCATCAACAAAACGCTGCAGTATACTCGGTAATTCCGGTGAGATCCGAACCAGATAAGGAAATTCATCGATAGCAAGTATGGTGTTATCAGGGGCGCGATCCATCCACGCCTCCAGGAGTGCCGACCAATCCGGGTAAAGCACGTCATCGAAGCGAGGCACAACCCGGGCTATCTCATGTGCCAAAGCCTCTCTCTGCACCACTCCATCACGCATGTCCGCCAGATAGTAAACATCGCGGCGCAATTCCAGTAGCTGCTGAAGCAATCTCGACTTTCCACACCGCCGGCGGCCATAGATCACGATCAGAGTTCCACCGCCTGAGCTAAATGCATTCTTGAGGCGGTATATCTCCCTCTCCCTGTTTAAAAAAGGGGCTCTTTCAATCCAGACATAAGGGAATAAAGGATTTTTACAGCTTCAGCAACAAGGGCGCCGCAATCAGGACCAACGTGGCCGCAGGATACATACTTGCAGCCTGGATTAAATAGGAATATCCTTAACCAGCTCCCGCGTCTTTGAGTTACAGTTACAGGATCTAACAAAATCCATCAATCTAATACAAATTGATCAAACAGCACATCAGACAACTCTGCCAGTTGCGGTGTTTGTCAAGGTTGCTTGACCGTTTTTAGACTGATCGATTGGATACTGCAATTGACATACGAATACACCCTGTCATTAACGGAATCAAGAGTGTCCCTGGAACAGGTTGGACATTTTCTTACGCTTGACAGCAATGATGACAATATATATCCTTTTTCAGAGGAAAGTTCAATGTTACTTAGATATATTGAATCAGCTATGAAAAAGGCAAAATACAAAATATTGGATAATGGTACGTGGTTTGCTGAAATCCCAGGCTATCCGGGTGTCTGGGCTAATGGAAAAACTATTGAAGAATGTCGAAATGAACTGATCGAAGTGCTTGAAGAATGGATACTATTAAAGACACGAGATCATGAAGAAATACCGTTGATCGAGGGGATTGATATTAATGTTAAAATGATAACGGTTTAATTGTGGAAACGACGTTATCAAGGAAAGAGCTTATTAGAAAACTAAAAGACCTGGGATTTATCGGTCCCTTTAGCGGTGGGAAGCATCAGTTCATGCAGAAAGATAAGCTCAAACTGAGGATTCCTAATCCACATACCAGTGATATTCATGTCAGTCTGATAAAGGAAATATTGAGACAGGCTAATATCTCACGGAAAAAATGGGAAAAAATATGAGATCTTTATTGTAGCCGCAATTTTCCGTACATTCAGTCGGCCAGGAATGTAATCCCGGATGAAAAGGAAAGGAACCAGGATTATTTTCCCTCTTATAACCGGAAAAAAGGATTGGTACGTAAAAGCCAAGGAATAATCAGCTGGACAAATATAAAATTGAAGTTTATAATTGGCAAATAATAACTGCTTGGGCCTCGAAAGAATGTCTGTCCGGACCTATTATCCTTTTCTGTATACCCCCAGGATCTCCCCGTAATAGAGCCGGTGAAAATCTCCCGCCTCTCGCATGCCTTTCTCTCCTTTTTATGATCAGTCTTATAACCCGGCATAGAACAGCCGGTCAAACAGGCTGCCTTACCATACCGGTAGACCATACTGCTGCTCGATCCTTTCTTTGGCCGCTTCCAGTGACTGAAAGGTCAGAGTATGGAGACCGAGCCTTTCAGCGGCCTCGGTATTTTCGCAGCTGTCATCGATAAACAAAGCCTCTCCGGAAGAGATCCCCAGCGCCTCAAGACAGGTACTGTATATCTGAGACTCCGGTTTTATCAGGCCGTGATCACAGGAATAGATGCAGGTGTCAAAATTATTTATCCAGGGAAAGGTCCTATTAATATAGGCTAAGGTCTCGCGCGGCATATTGGAGAGTACCGCTGTCCGGTATCCCCTCTCTTTAAGAAGAGAAGACCAATCCACCATGGTATGATTAATTACCGTCCAGATCTCAATATCCAGCCTGGTGAGTGTTTCGGTAAGCTTACCGCCGGCTGTTACACCGCCGGCAGCTAAAATCTCTAACCAGTAATCTGCTGCTGTTAAGGTACCACGATCATATTCAGAGCGATGTCTGCGGTACTCCCGCTCGAAAAGCGCCGGTTCAAGGCTGCTGGTCTCAGCCAGCTTCAGCATCTTTTTATTATCCGGGGGCAGGCTTAAAACCCCCCCGTAGTCAAAAATCACAGCTTTGATGGAATTTTGCATAGTCTAAGCAATCTAATGGATTTAAGGATTTTAAACAACCTGAAAAAGCTAAAATCCGGGCGCTTATTTTATGATTTTTTTGCTGCACTCCCGTGCAGAACATCGGAAAAGGTATTCTAATCCCGGATCATATGTGCTAAACTGCGGTTCGGAACGGAGGCAGGAAGAAACATGAAATTAAAACATCTGATTCTCATATTGATTTACCTATTCATAACCATGAACATCTTTAGTTTGCCCAAAGTGGCGGTATTGAATGCTGTTATTCCCGATACCATGGACAGCTCGGTGATCGTGCCGGTTACCGACAAGATCGAGGAAGAGCTGGTGGCCTCGGGTAAATACACCGTGCTGGACCGGATCAATGTAGCGAAAGTCCTCCAGGAAAAGGAATTCCAGCTCTCCGGCCTGGTCAAGGATACAGAGATCAAGAAAGCCGGGGAGTACCTGGGCGCGGACCTGGTAGTAGTGACCCGGGTTTCACGAATTGAAAATACCTTCTTTATTTCGGCCAAGATGATCGATGTCAAGACCGGAGCCATCACTGCCCAGACCTCGGACCAGCAGGAGGGAAGCAGCGCTGTTTTGTTCAGTATTGCCCAGAATGTGGGGCGGAAGCTGGCCGGCGGGGTAATCGAAAAGACCGAAGAGCCGCTGCAAGTGGCACGCCAGAAACGCCTGGAGACCAGGCCTCCGGTCCGGGAAGAGGCAAAACCGGCGCCCCCACCGGCAGAGATTCCCCGTGAAGAGGCAATGGCCAGCAGCAAGCTGGTTTTTTCTTACTCCATTCCAGTCTTTTCCGGAGATGTCTATACCGGCATGGAGGATAAAATGGCGGAGGCCTCGGGTGGGAGCTATTCAACTTCAGCATACGGCCTGGATTTATACTGGTCGACCTTATTCGATGGCATTTATGTATCAGCTTCTTTTGCCCATACTCTTCTATCTTATAGTGACGCCACCCATAATTACAGGGTATTTTCGATAGATGACCTGCAGTTTGGCTTCGGTTTCGGCTATACCTTCGGCAAGGTGTTGAGGCTTTATTCAGGCGCTAAGCTGGGCGTTATCACTCTATGGCTTGAGGATTTCTGGAAGTGGGTGGCAAATACCGGGGATGAGCTCACCATGAGTGTCGGCCTGGAGGCGGGCGTTGATCTGATTCTATTCAAGAACCTGGTGTTGAGCACCCGGGTTCAATACACCCATACCTCCTTTAGGGAAGATACCGGCGAGTTTTTCGACGCGACCTGGACGCCTGCCGCAACAACCTATAACGAACCCTATCCCCTGGATCATATTAGCACCCTGGTAGGCATAGGCTTTGCTTTTTAGAGAAAGTGCGATCTCAGCAGGGAGACAAGGCCTATCACCTCTCCATGTACATGCTGTCATAATCCAACGCATTCAGAACAGTTCTTCCAGGGTGTAGAAGATATTCTTATCTGTTCCGAAGATCATCCAGTTCCCGGAAATCACCGGAGCGCTGAGCAGGGCTCCTTCCAGCTCCAGCTCCCACAGCAGGCGCCCGTTTTTTGCTAACAGGCAGACAAGACGGGGCTGTTTGCCCAGCTCTTCAATACCGCGCAGCCCAAAGTAGACCCGATTACCGGAAACCGTTGGCGCACTGCTTGTGGGCACGTCGAAGGTACGTTCCCAGGTCAGCCCACCGGATTTCGCCCTGAAGGCCCGAACCTTGGTATCACCGCTGGTATAGATCAACAGGTTCTTCCACATGGCCGGTGCCAGATAGTCGAGAAGTTTCATGTTTTGGGCAAACATCGTATCCGTGTTGAGCTCGAGCTCGCCACCCCACTCTGAGTAGTCGGTTGTTTTCCAGAGTATCTTCCCCGTGCTGCGCTGAAACGCGTAGTAATTGAAGAGCCAGAACTCCTTGCGGTTGGCTGCCGTAGACATATAGAGGGTGTCCCCTTTTAGAGCGGGAAATGAGTACCAGGTGGCGTTCATTGCTGCGGTATCCATGACCCACAGGTAGGCCTGCTGCGTTAGATCAAAAGCCCCGAAGCTGTGGGCCCGCTTGAGAGGTCCGGGCGCAAAGTACATTATGTCTCTGTAAATCTGGAAGGAGTCATAGTGCCAGACTGGATTGGGCAGGGTAAACAGGGGGTTGCCGTCGATGGAAAGAAAGTAGGTTGTCCCGCCATCGCTGGAAAAAATTACCAGATTATTGTAGACCACCACGGTGGACTGCACCGTACTGTCCGCCTGGAAGTTCCACACCTCTTCGCCCTTCCCCTGTGAAACCGCATAGACCTTGCCGTCATTGGCCCCAAAGTAGATATTCTGCCCATGGGCAAAGGGAATTGAGTTTATGGCCCCCTTAGTCTTGAATACCCAGCGCATGTAGCCGCTTTCAATATCCAGGGCGTAGAAGTTGCCGTCAGTGGATCCGAAATAGATGGTATCGCCCAACACGATCGGATTGTTGAATGCGTAGGTCGGTTTGGGCTGCAGCCGCAGCTTCCACTTTATACCCAGGGGTGGCTGCAGCCTGGTGGCCGTGGCCCCCTGCCCCCACTCTCCCCTGAACATGATCCAGTCGCGCTTCTTAGCACAGGCGCTGAGGCTGAGCAGAAGGATCAGAGCGTAGAGGAGGACCTTTCTCTTCATCCGTAGTACAGGCTCCTCAGGCTGAACAGGCGCTTAAGGCGGCTCTTGACCCCTGTTCTCCGGCAATCTTCCAGGATGCGGTTATAGCTCTCCTGCAGCTGCTGCCAGCGCAGTTCCTTTTCGCCAGGGTTAAATCGTTCCCGAAATCTCAGCACCGTATACAACACGGCAAAGGGATACAGCTCCGCATACCGGGCCGCGTATTCAAGAGGTGTCGTGGAAGAGGCTTTGTAATCATAACCGTTTACAGAGAGCTTTATCAGAAACAGGGTCAGCAGGGCTTTCAGTGCTTTTGGGCTCTGCCCTTTGGACAGGGTGCGGAGGTAAATCTCCCTTCCATAACGGTACAGGTAGAGGATGATCACCATTCCTGCAGAAACCCCGAGCAGGAGTATCAGTAAGCTTTTCCAGGGAAAACGAAATTTTTCCTCCCCAATCGTTTCCCCCTGAATCAGAGGGATCACTACATCGAGAGCGTTAAGATCACCACCGGCAAGTGGGGGCAAAGCATAGGCAGTGGTTTCAAAATCCACCCAGCCGTAACCCGGCAGATAGATCTGCACCCAGGAGTGCAGGTGGGCAGTGGTGACGAGAACGAGCTGATCGAGGGGAAATTCCTGCAAAGACTCGATGACCTCCCGTAAGAAATAGACTCCCTGCCGGTGGACCGGGGTTTGCAGCTGCCGGGATACAAGGTATCCGGTCACGACCCGGGAGGGAATCCCCGCCAAACGGCACAGTATGGCCGTGGTATTCGAAAATTCGGTACAGTCGCCCCTTTTGAGGTGCAGGAGAAAGTTCTCCATCTTGGTCACATGCACGGCGTCATCGAATCCCAACTCGTACTGGTAGCCGGCAAAGCTTTTCAATATCCCTTCGATCCGTTCGTAGTATCCTGTTCTGTCACCCACGGCCTGCTGCAAATGGTTTTCGAATGAGCTTTGGGCAGCTGCCGGCAGTGGAACCTCCAGAAAACTTTTAAGTTCCTCTCTCTCCGTTTCGCTTAAGCCTTTGATATCCAGCCAGTCCTGCTTTTGACTGCTGCTGAGACTGGAGACAGTGTTGAAGGAAAAATCGAAAGGGTGAAACTTCCGGTTCAGCACCGTGGGCTCAATAGCCAAGGGCCGATAGGGGAGGAACCGCTCAGCAAGGGTGGATAGGGTAAAGATGTCCACCGGCCGTCGCCTGCGCTCTGCCGTCGCTCTCGTGTCCTCCCAGGTTTCTAGAAAACGACGATAGGAGAGTTCATTGAGCGTCTCCTCCTGGGAGAACAGGAAGCCCTTAACACCATCGAAACGCCCGAAATAGGCCCCTGCCGCATACAAAGGATCAGCTTTACTGGAGACAACCATCACCGCGTACTGCTTGTTCCCCTTGCCCTTGACCATGCGGTCCCATTGATCCGCAGGGATACCTTCCAGCTCAGAGGATCCGGTCTCTGAGGATTCCCCCGGTTCCTGGTCTCCACCGTTTTCACCCTCTTCATTACCGAAATCGTTGTCAGAGCGTAAATTTCCTCCCTCCAGACCCTCTCCCCACTCATTCAGTGGGAAAGGCTCTGGTTTGATATCCCGATTGATGGGGTTGAAAACCATGGCGTGGCGGACAAAATCCGGCGGCAGCAAGAGAGTGATTGATAGAACTACCGGTACAGCCAGGACCAGGAATAGTATCATTTCTCCAGGTCCCCGCTTTTCCCTCTCCCGATGAAAGACACTCAAGTACAGAACCAATCCGTAGAAAAGGAAGGTGCATATTAGAAGCACCAGGATAACCTGAGTCAAACCCGTTCCCGCTGCGGCAGCCGACTCAGAAGACCTTGAGAAGTTGATAAGCTTGTAGTACAGGAAAGCGAGAAAGAACTGCTCCAGGATACCCGCGGCGATAATTTTCCCTTTAAAGATCAACACGGTAAAGAGAAAGGCAATCCCGGCGCCGGCCATGTAGACTAAAGCTGCCGGGGTGATCCCGGAGATAAATACAACAAAGATCAAAACAGGCCCCAGCGCCAGGAGCAGCCAGTTTCTAAAAGTCAGGCGCGGAGGCGCCAGATAGAAAGCGATTAGCATTTCTACAGGTATAAGAACGAACCAGAAACCCAGCCCGATCCGGTCGTAGGGAACCACCACGGCGGGATGGATGCGCGGTATAAAAAGAGCAAGCAGATAAAGAGCAAGCCGGGTAAAAAAGAGGAGGTGCTTCATCTATACCGCCTTGACATCCAGCGCCACCTGCTCCATACCGGCCCAGCCAAGAAGTGTTGTGGGAGCCGCTTCGATTCTTTTACGTCTGAGTGCCCAGGTACCGGGAACCACGGGAAAGGCCTCAGCCTCAAAAATTCGGATCGTCTCTCCGCGGCCACGGGAGGTGGTAAACAGATGGATCTTTGCCTTGGGTAGTGCTGAGGCTGACAGGGTTTCGTCGAATACCGTTGTAAAGATAAAAAGATCCCCGGCAACAGACAGGGGGCTGAGGTTGTAGGGGTCCCCCTGATAGAAGAGGCTGCTTAACTCACTGCTGAATCGCCGAATGTCCTCTTCTGTCTCCAATAGATGGATGCCCCGTGCAGTGCGAACCCTAAACCGGTATTCCGGGTGCTGTTGCTTATTCTCAATTATAAAGGCCAGCAGCCGGCTCTTGATAGCATTCAGGTGAGCAATGGATTCAACGGTTTCTCTCTGTTTTTTCCAGAAATGCCTGAAATCGATGGAGATCTGCCTGGTTTTTTCCTGAGTTACCGGGGATATTCTGGTAATCAGCTCTGCCAGGCGGCTTGAGGCCTTCCAGTTGATATCCCGCAGCCGGTCACCCGGGATATACTCCCTCATGTAATATTTTTCCTCTTCGGAGCTTTTTTTCCTGCTCTTATCTTCGTAACCCAGTGCAGGATCGATGGTACGGTCCAGAAAGCGCTCCAATGGCGCCGGGTGCACGGTCAGCATCCGAACCGGGGGCAGGCCGAATCCCGAACGGGTCAGACCGAAGATATCCCTGATTTCATAGCGCATACGGGCAGCCCAGGTACCGGATAGCGGAAAGTACAGAGGGATGGGATGGTCAGCTACCTGTACCAGGGCGATCTTTCGGCATAGGAAGAGCGAGGCATTTTGTCCGACGGTCATTCGCCCGCTTAAGTGGCAGTGAAAACGGAAGAAATATTTGGTTTTACCGGCCTCTGTGTGAAGCCAGTGGGCCGGACCCGATTTTCTGGCGTACAGGGGGGAAGAAGAGTCCCAATGAATTGAGATCCGCTTGAACCTAATCGCCTGCAGCCGTCCCAGAAACACCAGCAGGATTAGGACCAGCAGGGCCACCAGAGAGAGCAGCAGGGCATAGGGGTTTTGAAACGAAAGCCCCCGCAACAGCGGGACCAGGGCGATGACAAAAAGAATCGTTCCGCCGGCGCTGAATGGGTAGTAGAGGAAGGCCATTCTATGGATTTTTTTTAAAAATTCTTTCAGGGCTCTTTGAGAATTTAGAGCGCTCATTGCCGCGTATAATGCTGCCCACCGTTAACGGGTGTGGTCAGCAGGATCTCCTTGAGGATTGACTCTGCGGTAAGAGAAGAGTCTTTCATAATCACCCGGTGACAAACGGCAGGCAGGAAGATCTCCTTCACCAGGTCGATGGATACATAGTCCTCACTCCGAATGAGGGCCAGAGCCCGGCACAATCTGGAGACCTTGACCCCGGTCCGGGGGCTGGCGCCCATCAGAACCTCCGCATGGGAGCGGGTCTGCCTGACACAGAAGACGATATAGTCCACCACATCCTGATGAATCGTTACCTGATCTACTTTTTGCTGCCACTCCAGAAGCTGCCGCCAATCCACGACCGGCTTTAAATCCTTCCAGCCATCATTCCGGCTGTGCTGCTTGATAATCTCAGCCTCATCGTGGGGAAGCGGATACCCCATGGATAATTGAACCATAAAACGATCCAGTTGTGGGGCCGGGAGGGGGAACAGATGAACGCCCTTCAGATTCATCGTGGCAATCAGAAAGAAGGGATCGGGTAGGTCATAGGTTTTTCCCTCAGTGGTTACTGTCTGCTCCTCCATGGCCTGGAAAAAACTCCCCTGAGTTTTCGGGGTGAGCAGGTTGATTTCATCGCACAGCACGAAATTGGCAAAAATGGGACCGCGAATGAACGCCAACTCTCGTGAATTGCCGATAAAACGGCTGAATCCCAGAATATCCTGGGGCAGGAGGTCCACTGTGCACTGTATCCGGCTGAAAGCTTCCGCCTTTGGCCCGTCAAGGTCCGGATCCACGAGCTGCCACTGAAAAGAGCCGGCCAGTGCCCTGGCCAGAGAGGTTTTGCCCACCCCATGGGCATCGGCCAGCATGACATGGCCGCCGGCAATCAGCGCCGCGATGATATACTGGAGTTTCTTTGTGTCGACACTGATGACTGACTTTATATTTGAACAGAGCTTCTCAACGCCCTCCTTCACCGGGAGGGCAAAAGAACTTTCCAGGGTCGCCACAGGTTCGCTGGCCCCTTTCCCTTTGGAGTCCGTATGTGCATCCACTAAACTCAAAAATAGGGATAAAGCCTGGTAAAGTCAATGTGCAAACCAGGCATTGGAGCAATTTTCAACATCAAGAAAATCTGTATAAATGGAAGATATTCCCTTCTTCTCTTTGATCAAGAAGTGGTTCATCTGAAAATCATCAATTGACTTGCTTTCTTTTACTTCAATGGAAAATCGTTCGATTTTTAATCTAGCTGAACACGAAGAGTTGACCGATATTGCCTGTAGATAGGCCCAAACCCTGGTAAGAGATTCATTTGTACCAAAACTAAAAGAGAGCTGTAGTGAATCTCCATCCCTTAAAACAGGTATATTAATTTGGGGAATCGGCATTTTCTTATACCATTTTCTCATCTGCAGAATCAGCCGGATGGATTCAGCACTCGAGTACGCCTGGCCACCGGTATTCAGTCGAACTGAAGCTTTCAGTTCAACAGTAACGGTACTCTTTGCCGGGATGTCCAGGTATTGACCGCTTGACAACAGCTTGCTGGTCATTTTTTCAAGTGTGTATTCATCATTCTCGAGAAGCAAATAATTGCGCTCCTTTCTTTGACTGTCATACAGGGAACTGTCTGCAATTTTTTGTTGTGTCTTTAGCTTTGCCGCCAATTCTCTGCCTCTCTGGCCGGCAACTATCTCTCTATCGTACGAATTGGAAAAAAGCTCGCCGTTTGCCGATCGGATTATTTCAACTCGATTTCTATCCAGGTATCTCTCTACAACCCCCTTCTTTTCGCAGAAGTATGAATCAAAGAGAATTGAGCGTTCAGTGTGCTGCTCTCTGAATATGCTTCTTTTGGGAAATGAATGGAGAACTCCGGTTAAGTCAAGATAATCAAGTATGGAATAAGGAATATCGATCAGGCCAAAAACAGCAGGATTAACCCTGCCTTCAGATTCGGGAGTGTATGCCGCGGCAAGTCCCCAGTTCCTGCTATATGGCTGGCCCGTTACCCCATGTGATTCATCGCTTAGAAAAAGGATTAAGGTATTATCTGTAATTCCCGTAGCTTCCAGCCGTTGGATAAAAGCTCCTATTGCTTGATCGAGATAGCTAACTGCGGCTTCTTTGCGATTGGAAAATCTCTCTTCCATCTCTTTAGGAATGGCGTAGGGATGATGGGTGCCGACATTCAGAAGGGTAACGAACCACGGATTTGATCTTTGATTGAGAGTCTCGATGAAATCCGCTGCTTGTTCAAAAAACGCCTTATCATCCGGTCCCCAACTAAAAGGCACATGCTGATAGCTGAAATGATCCTTGCCGAGCACCTGGTCAAAACCTGCTGCCGGCATGAACTGATCTTTTGACATGTAGGCTAGATCCGCGGCCTGCATATAAGCCGTAGTGTATCCTTCAGCCTTAAGGATATGCGGCAGGCATGAAGGACGCGATTCCGGCGGCATCCCTATGTATTCATATATCTTTGGCGTCTTTAAGGACAATCTGCAATAATCTCCGGAAAGCAGGGAATACAGTCCGCGGATTGTCTGCCGGTTGTGGGCGATGAAATTGGGAACAACGATGGACCTCTCGGCTATACTGCTGAGATTCGGCATCTCAATTGGGTAATTCACCCCGGTCCATTCCTGAACCTGTCTGATATAAACCCCGGGGATTCCCTCGAGAACGACAAAGAGAATATTTCTCTGAGCGGCCACTGGTTTACCAAAGTAAAATCTCCCTTCTTTTCCCGGGATCATTTGCTGCCGGCCTGGCAGCACCGCATCGCTCTCTGCTGCCGGTCGGTTATCATACGGATAATTCAGGTTTGAAATTGATCGGCTTAACGACAGCCATACCATGTTTGCTGAATGCCACTCCGCGTCTTGCGGGGTAAGAATATACATCCCGAGAATTAAAAGAAAAGCGTATGTTAACAAGTATTTTGCCTTAACTTGTTTGTTTTTAGTTACTCTTGCAGAGGCGATCAAGTACACCAGCGCGCTGGCTAACATCAGAAATGTATAGAGTGGGAAGGTCAGATTCGACAGACTGCCCTGGATAAAATGAACATCTGATGCATAGGGCAGATGGCCAATATTGATAACAGTGTTCAGGGCGGCCGCCATCTCCATATCAGCGATATGCAGGCAGCTCGCAAGAATAAGAAAAACAACCGCTGCAGCCAGGTGAATGGCATGTAACAATTTAACCAAAACTGCAATAAAAACAGCCATCAAAAGATCGATGCACACGGCCTGGAGGTCAAGGTCCGCTGCCACAACTTTGGCTACCAGCACCAGCCGGCTGACACCAAACATCAGGACAAAGAAAATCAACGATAGATAGAAGAATAGTATACGGTTCCGGTTATCAGTGTTAACATTTTGCCGTTGGTGGGTTGTTTGTATCAGAGTTGTTGTGTTAATCATAATCTATATATAATAGCCGATCTTACTATTATTTTAATGCAAGATGTCTGACATTTTCAAATAAACTTCACTCTCTCCATTCTTGACAAAGCCGCGGCGTCTAAATAGTATCCAGACCATGACAGCAAAAGAATTGAAAACAAAATATATGGCCTTCTTTCGCAGTAAAGAACATGCGGAGATTTCAGGAAAGTCACTTATCCCGGAGAATGATCCCACTGTTCTCTTTACCACAGCGGGCATGCATCCCCTGGTTCCCTATATACTCGGCGAGCCCCACCCCGAGGGCCGGCGGCTGGCGAGCTGCCAGAAATGTATTCGCACCCTGGATATTGATGATGTGGGTGACACGAGCCACCTTACCTTTTTCGAGATGCTGGGAAACTGGTCTTTAGGAGACTATTTCAAGGAACAGGCAATTGAGTTCAGTTATGAATTCCTGACCTCAAAAGAGTGGCTGGGCTTTAATCCTGAAGATCTACATGTAACCGTTTTTAAGGGCGATAGTGAGGTGCCTGCCGATGAAGAAGCGGCAGCAGCCTGGCGCAGGCTCGGCATACCGGAACAGAGGATCTATTACCTGCCCCGCAAGGATAACTGGTGGGGTCCGGCCGGGCAGACCGGCCCCTGCGGCCCGGATACGGAAATGTTTATTGATACCGGCAAAGTCGCCTGTAGTCCCGACTGCCGTCCCGGGTGCGGCTGCGGTAAGTATTTCGAGATCTGGAATGATGTTTTTATCCAATACAATAAAAATGAGCAGGGGAATTACCCCCCGTTGAAAATGAAAACAGTTGATACCGGCATGGGAGTGGAGCGGACTATTGCCATGCTCCAGGGCAAAAAGTCCGTTTACGACACCGAACTTTTCGAAGGTATTATTTCTTCAATCGAAGAAGCCAGCGGTAGAAAATACGGCAGTGACAAGGAGACTGACCATTCCATCCGCATTATTACCGATCATATCCGTTCCTCGGTTTTTATTATGGGCGATGAAAGGGGAGTAAAACCCTCTAACTTAGGCCAGGGCTATATACTGCGCCGGCTCATTCGCCGGGCAATCCGGCACGGCAGGAAACTGTCAATTGAGGGCAACTTCTTGAAGAAAGCAGCCCTCGCAGCAATCGATATCTATAAAGTATTTTACCCCGAGCTCATCGGTGCTGAAGAGTTGATTTTAAAAGAGCTTGAAACAGAAGAGGAAAGATTCTTAAAGACACTCAAGAAAGGGGAGCATGAGTTTGAGAAACTGCTGCCCGCTTTAAGGAAAAATCCCAGAGCAGTTATTCCGGGAAGAATTGCTTTCAGGCTTTATGACACCTACGGCTTCCCGATTGAATTAACTAAAGAATTGGCAGCGGAACAGGGTCTTACCGTTGACCTGGAGGGATTCGGCAAAGCCTTTGAAAAACATCAGCAGCTCTCCAAACAGGGTGCGGAAAAGAGCTTCAAGGGCGGTCTGGCTGATACCACTGAAATGACTAAGAAACTTCACACGGCAACCCACCTGCTCCACCAGGCCCTGCGCCTGGTTTTAGGTGATCATGTTCAGCAGAAAGGAAGCAACATCACAGCGGAACGTCTCCGTTTCGACTTTACCCACCATGATAAAATGACCGACCGGGAACTTATGGAAGTGGAGAAAATCGTCAATCAGCAGATTGAAAGAGATCTTCCGGTTAGCTTTCAAACCCTGACATTGAAAGAGGCTATAGCATTGGGAGCTATCGCCCTTTTCGGGGATCGCTATGAAGAGCAGGTCAAGGTCTACTCTATAGGTGATTTCTCCAAAGAGGTCTGCGGCGGACCCCATGTTGAAAAAACCGGGATTTTAGGCGCTTTTCGTATTGCCAAAGAGCAGTCCTCTTCAGCAGGCGTGCGGCGGATCAGGGCGGTTTTACAGAACAGCTAACTGGCCGCAGGCCCCGGCCACACCCCTGCCCCGTTTGAAACGCACTGCCGCCGGAATACCATGATCAACCAATTGCCTCTCGAACCACTGGACCTTGCCCTTTGAAGGCTCTTCATAGGGAAGCTCAGCCACCGGATTCCAGGGAATCAGATTTACCAGCACCTTAAGGGGTGGAATAAAGTCAAGCAGGCTTTTTAGATCCTCCCGGCGGTCGGTAATGCCGGCAATCAACACCACTTCAAGGGTGATCCTCTTGCCGGTAATATTCTGGTATTTTATAAGTTCTTTTTTAATCTCTCTTAGAGAATTCTCCCTGCTCACCGGCATAAGCTCAACGCGCTTATGCGGATCAGCGGTAATAAGGGAAAAAGCGAGGCGTATAAAGGGACCCTTTTCCACCAGGTTCCGCAAGCCCTTCACCAACCCGCAGGTAGATAGTGTAAGCCGCCGCAGTGAAAAATTAACCCCCAGGGGCTGGTTGAGTATTTCAACAGCTTTGCTTAAGTTTACTAAATTGCAGAGGGGCTCACCCATTCCCATGAAAACAATTGTGTCAATATTGCTGAAATATTTCCTCAACAGGAAAAATTGTTCAATAATTTCATAATCACTTAAGTTGCGTATTAGTCCCATCCTGCCGGTGCTGCAGAAACGGCAGCCCATGGCACAGCCTACCTGAGTGGAAAGGCAGGCGGTCTTCCTGCCATGTCGATCTGATAAAAGCACAGATTCTATAAATAAACCATCAAGCAGCTTAATCCGGTATTTCACTGTGCCGTCCGGATCCTTTAATACTTTATCAACACCGCTGCTCAAAGGCAGGGCCTTGCCGGCCAGCTCATGGCGCAGAGATTGGGGAAGATCAGTCATTTCTGCAAAATCAAAAACAGAACGATGAAGCCACTGAAATATCTGCTTTCCCCGCCAGGGGGCTTCCAGCTCCAGTTCAGCCGTTAATTCAGCGGGAGTAAGGGCCGCGATGGGAAGCACTTTTATTAATTTTCTCGAGCCGGGTGGAAATTTGCTTATGCTTACCGCCCAATCTGATAAAATTGGTCAATATATCCCTGGCCCGTTCAGTATTACCCAGTTCCAGGTGAGCATCAGCAATTTCCAGGATTAATCTAGGGTTTTTAGGATTGTTGACCAGCAGTCCGGTTAATGATTCGATAACCTCCAGGTGATTGCCCTTTTCCTTGTTGATCATAGCCAGACCGATTACCGCATAGAGATCAAATTCTATATTCAATGCGCGGTGGTAATATTCTTCGGCCAGGTCCAACTCTCCCAGGCTGCGGTATGCATCCCCTGCCCTGGTAAGGATTACCTTATTCTGCGGATCAAAATCCAGTATTTCCAGCCATGCTGCCAACGATTTCCGGTGATCATTTAAACCGCGGTAACAGTCAGCCTTACCAAATAGAGCATAAAAATTTTTCGGTTCCAGCTCCTGGGCGCGCTCAAAATAGCTCAATCCTTTTTTAAAATCTCTAAACTTGCGATAGCAGTTTCCTAAGGAAGTCAGAACCCTGATATTTTCTTGATCCAGCTGGATCATACGCTCCCAGTAGTATATAGATTCCTGATAATTCTTGAAGTCAAAATTGAGATGGCCCAGGCCATTCAGGGCATAGGGATTATCAGTGTCGATCTCCAGCACCTTCTTGTAGATCTCCCGCGAGCGGTTAAAGACCTTTACCTTTCTATAGGCATCAGCAATCCTGGTCAATACGGTAACATCATAATCGCCCTGTTCGAGATATTTTTCCCAGATATCAATTGCTTTCTGATAATGACGCTGTAAACGAAAACAATCGGCCAATCCGATAAAAGCATAACGGTTTCCCGCATGGTGCTCCAGGCAGGTCTCATAGAACTTAATCGCGCCCCGGCAGTCACCTCGTTTTTTGGCAGCCTCTCCCATACCTACCAGGGCATAGTGATTATAGGGGTTATGCTCCAATATTTTACTAAAAGAATTTTGCGCATCATCGATCAAGCCCGCTTTAAGACTGGCGTAACCATCCTTGGAAAGCTGGGTAATTTGTTCTTCATTCGGGGTGGTCAACTTATTATCTTCATCCATATCCCTCTATTCCTCTTTTAGCCATTTTTTAATGATGCCCGCCATTTCCTCAATCATCTGCTCAACCCTTTTCTTGTAAGGCGCCACCTTATACATGCGGAAAGCCTCCAGGGGCATTTTCTGATCATAATAATAATCTCCAAGCCTAACCAGGCCGTCGGTATAACCCACGGTTAGAAAAATGCGTTTTGCCAGTTCGTATTCTTTTTTATTAAAGAATTCATTGCCCTTGCGAATAAGGGCAACCCTTTCCTGATCACTTAACTCCGGAGCCGTCTCACGGTTTACCTTTAAGAACCCTTCTTTGGGTATTCCAGCCAATATGTCTTTGCTTTTCATTACCAAACCTTTTTTACCGGATCAGGCGGTTGTCCCCATAGCGGTACCATGCTGGCATGTTCCATCTTCTACCGCAATGGACTTAAAACTTCTTGCTATAATAACAAGATTATGAGCTGTCATAGCCTTTGGCGGAGTTTCTCTGCCAACAGATCCATCTGTTCTTAATGTACTTTATAATCGGCGAGATTGGCAATTAAAAACACATTAATATAGGCCGGGCACCTCCGGCATCTCCAGATCACGGGCTTTGACAGGCTTTAATGTGCTCCCTGTCTACTACTCTCTTTCGCCCAGAAGCACCTTGAGCTCGCGTATTTCATCAATCAGTTTGCCTCTATCCAGGTTGCGGAACCTTTTCGGCACCATTTCCCGGCTGGTACACTCAAGAACGGCCACTAAATTCTGCAGCGCAATCTCATGGGGATAGGCAGGGGGAATAAAATCACGGATAGTCTCCTCCAGGTCATTCCTGGTAATAAAAACATGATTATTCATGGCTGATAGGAATTTAGCCCGGATAAGTACAGACTCCAGGTCCGCACCGGAAAAATCAAAGCGGTGTCTTTTCAAGAGATCGATAATATTGATTTTTTGAACCTTAAGCTCCAGCTTTTTAACCAGGGTATCGAAGAGGTCTTCCTTCTCTTCTATGGAATCAGGATAAAAAAGCGCCAGATGTTCCTCGGCTCTTCCCTGCCTTTTCATATCGATAGGTAAATGGTCAGGCCGGCAGGTAATAAGAAACCAGAGTATCTTGCCGCGAAAAGCAGTATTTCCCATAAAGGAGGCTAATTGGGCAAAGATTCGGTTACTCGTGCCGGAATCGCCGCTTTGATGGCGGTGGCCCAGAAAAGCATCAGCCTCATCGATCATTACTCCTACCGGCGCCATTGCCTTGAGGATATTCAGTATCTTTTCCAGGTTAGCCTCGGTCACACCCTGCCACTTGGATCTGAAATTCCTGAATTTCACAATTGGGATCCCGATCTCACCGGCAAACGCGGTAACTAAAAAGGATTTGCCGGTGCCCACTGCACCGGATAGCAAATACCCCATGGGCAGAACATCGAGTCTCCCCCTCTTGATTGCCCTGGCCGCATTCTTCAATCTCTTTTTGACAAAGTTATGGCCGGATACCATGGAAAGATCAAACTCGGACTCAAGAAATTCAAGGAGCCCTATTGCCTCAGCCTCTATGATCTCCTTCTTTTTCTGGCGCAGATATTCCATATTGATCACCCGGTCTTCCTGGTAGGACTCTGCAGCCAGCTGGTTGATATTTACCAGGTTAAGCCCGCCGGTTGTTTTAGCCGCCTCATCAGTAGAAAGCCCCTCTTCCAGCAGCAGCTGGCCATCATTCTTTAAGAAATTGAAAAAACTCCGCCGCACTTTTTCATCGGGTATGGGTATGTTCACCTTTATGGTAATCGGTGAACGAACAAGTTTGATATTAAGATCGGCCAGATTCTCAGTTAAGAGGATAATGGAGATATCGCCTTCAGTAAAAAGGGGATCATGGGCCCAGCGGTTTAGAGTAACTAAAGAGTAACGGTCCTCATCAGTATAGCGTGAGATATCCGTATTGGGAACAATGGTCTCAGCGTAATCAATTATCAGCACAAACCTTTTATTCTGATTAATATTATGATAAAAATATTTTTCCAGATTATGCAGGGCCTCTTGAGGTTCTTTGGCTAAAATATCAGCCCCGCTTTCAATTCCATTCATACTGCGCATTACCTGTAGATAGTCCTCTTTCATCTCCGCTTTGCAAAAGGTTACCCCGGAGGAACGGTCGTAATAGACTATCACATCACGGTTGCCGAAGAGCACTTCAGATATGTAATCCTGGATTTTGACAAAATTAAATTCCTCTTCCCGCATCTGATGGGGAAGGAAATCCCGGATATTCCCATGCACAATATAGAGGTTCGCGGTTTTAGAACAATATTTATAGGATAATTCCTGAGCCCATGAGGGTAAAATGCGAATAAAAGGCAGGCTTTTGAGAATGAGCTGTTCAGCCATTTCCCCTCCCAGGAATGCTTTAAGTTATTATATAGTAGAAATGAAAGTAAGTCAAATAAGTTTCTTTTGTCAAATAAGCTTCTTAAGCTCCGCAGCTTTAAGCAGTTCTCTATTCCAATAGTTCCGGTGCAAATATTGCCAGCGGTCCTGCGGGTTCTCTATCCGTGCCGCCCGCTGCTGTACCAGCATCAAGGCTTTATTCAGCACAGTTAATCTGTCATCTATGCCGCGGTGACTCTCTTCCGGCAGGGTCAGGGAGTAGAAGAAATGATATAGACTTAAGTAGGGATCAAAGCTTGAGATTTTTTCCCCGCGGGTAATTTGATAGAGTTCTTCTATTCCCTCAGCTCCCCTTAAAAAAGCGCGGAAAGAAGTGACCAGGCGATTAAACAGGCTTCTGCCCTGCAGAAAACTGAAGCAACGCCCCTCCACAACCTCAAAACCGTTCAGCCACTGAATATACTCCAGGGGATAAAAATCAGCCTCCTTTTCCGTCAGGGTTATTCTTTCCATAATATCCTGGGCCTTCAACCTCTCGCCGCCCAGGAAGAAGGCCTCGGCTGTGAAAAGATCTCTTTCCACGCTCGGTTCCAGTTTTCCCAGCAGTTCTACCGCCCGCTCCATTTGACCGAGAAAGCCGTAGCACCGCCCCAACCAGCGGTAAACAAGATCACCCGCTTCTGCAAAGGAATATAACCCGGCAATACATAAACACTGCTCCAGACTTTTCACAGCTTCACCATATTTTCCGATTTCAAAGAGAATCCGGACTTCAATAAAACCCAGTAAAAGCTCCCATTCATGACATTCTGCCGCTCCGGCACGAAGCCGTCCCTCCTGAGCGGTATTTAATGCCAGGCTGTAGTTGCCGGTTATAAAAAGAGCAGTCGAATGGGCGCTAAAACTCTTCAGCTCATTAAAGGGCGGTACGGATTTGGCCGCTTTTTCAAAAAAGCCAAAATACTCAAGAGATTCCTCCACCTTGCCGGACGCCAGCATAATCCGGCCGATCTCCATATATGCCAGGCTCTCACCACCTTCCTCCCCCTGTTCCTGGAACTCTAGAAGCGCCTTTTTTGCTAAACCCAGGGCTGAATGATCCCTGCCATTGATTAAAAAAAAGCGCGCCAGCACAAGAAAGAGGTTTCCCTTTGATTCATCCCTTTCCAGTCTTGCCGCCCGTTCCTGAAGTATCCTTACTGTTTCTAAAGCCTCCTCCGGCTTTCCTGCTATAATAGCGCCTTGAAGCCGGATCAGCGATATTACCCTGGAAAGCTCCTCCTGATCCCTTTGATCCAGCTCCTGCCGTAAGAAATGATCCTCACGGTCAATTGAAACCATTATCCCCTCCGGATTGAATTGAAACAATTGCTCTTTAAGCAACCCGGGCAGCACTTCCAATGCCTCATGCGCGTGGTGATTTCTAATCAAGATCAGGTAGAGTGCGGCAATTTCCACCAGGGTATTCTTGCCGGCTGTTTGCAGGAGATATTCCATTAAGCCGGCACAAAGCTGTGGCTCCTGCTGATCAATGAGGGTTTTAAGCCGTTTCTTAAGCGGTTGAAACAGGGGATATACAAAGTTATAACCGCCGACTAATCCCAGCCCGGATAGTTCCTGCAGAGACTCTTCACTATCCTCCCTGCTCATACCGTTATTCTGTAGGAACTCAATAATAATACCACGGTGGACCAGTCCGGCGGTAAAGTAGATGATAAAAAGCACCCTCAACAGGCGCAGGGGCAATCCTTCCACCAGGCTCCAGGTGGCGGTATAGGGATTGGCCGGCAAAGATAGGGTCATATCCGGGGCCCAGGTATATAAATTTTCTCTCTCTTGAATCTTACCCTTCTTCTGCAGGAAATTAAGGTAATGAACAAAGGGAATCAGTCTTCCTTTAGTAATTTCACTTATTTGCTCAGCTTCACCTCTTGGTATTATTAAACCCGGATAAAGCAGAGATGAAATCTCTTTAATCTCATGAAGGTTCATTGGCCTTATAGTGAAGTTAAGGTGCTTCAGGAAATCAATCCCGGTTAGAAATTCTTCAGGGTTTTTTTCCTTAGCTGTAAAAACCAGGGGGAGCAGCGCCGGTTGATAGGCTAAGTCTCTCAATAATCTTATACAAATTCTAACTGCTGCTGCCGGCCAGAGCGGCAGATCTTCGAATATAATTAATCCAGGCAACAGATTCTGTTCCATCATCCTTAAATAGACCAGGACATAGAGATTCAGGGCCAGATATAGATCTTCTTCAAGTTTATCAGCACAAAGCCTGCCATGATCATATATAAGATAGCGTAGAACGCCACTGACCTCCTGCCAGACTTTAAGCTCTGTGGGAGACAAGAAAACTGCAGCCTGTTCAAAGAGGCCCGTCTCAACACTATCAATGAATGGCTGAAAGGGAGAAAACCTGCTTAACCCTTTCCTGCAGGAGAATCTTAGAACTTGCTTAGAAAAAGCCGGGGGAATAAGATGCCTCACCAGTCTATCAATCAGGAATCCTCTCTCATTTTTACTTCTATCGTTGACAAACAGGATACCCTGCTCTATCTCGCCATTAAGCAGGGGGCTCAGCCTTTCGAGCAGTTTGTCCAGAACAATTTCACGAACCAGGCTGATTTTTCTGTTATCTTTAAGATCAGCCTTCTCCACGCTCAACCCCTGGATATAGAAAAACTCATTGCATTGTTTCAGATCAGCTTTTTTTTCCAGCATAGAGGCTACGCCTTTATCCAGCCAGAGCTTTTCCCGACCCTCAACCATTAGCAGTGACCTCTCCAACTGCTTTGCTGCCACTGCCGGATCCTCCTCCTGCCTTACGCAAAGCATAAGATTAAAGCCAAAGAGTTTTTCCTTTTTTTCCTGCAGAATATCATTCACCTTTAAACTGAAGGCAATTGCCCGGTCCAAATCGATCACTTCCCTCTCTCCCAGAGAGAAAAGAAAATTTCCACCGGGCACTGAAAAGAGGGGTATAGCGTAATGTTCGCCAATTTGTTTAAATTTATAACTGATATCGGTGATCAATAACCCGTATAAGGTTTCCAGTTGTGTATAGTGATTTATCTTAATAAACAGGTAGAGCATACCCCTATTAAACAATAAAAGTGATTGTTTTTCAAAGATAAATTGGCTATCATGGAAAAAGATGAAAAGAATAGTATACAACCGAATGAGCAGCAGAAAAATACGCATAAATATCTCACCAACTGTTGAATTCAGAGAAATCCTAAAAGTTCTCAATAACATTCACCTGCCGGATTACGGCATTGACTATGACAACATGAAGTATGCTGTTATGGAGCTTCTTAATAATTCTTTAAGGGCTCACCGTGAGAAAAGAGTGAATAAAGCAATTATCACCACCTTTAATAGCTTTAACAGCCATCTGACAATTAATATCAAGGATTACGGCGGCGGCTTTGATCCGGGGAAACTGCCTTACGATCTGGAAAAAGATCACCAGAAAATCAATCCTCAATCTTCTTC
The DNA here is from genome assembly GCA_030604195.1 of Spirochaetales bacterium. Classification (GTDB taxonomy): domain Bacteria; phylum Spirochaetota; class Spirochaetia; order SZUA-6; family DRHE01; genus DRHE01. Next base: position 26,720 of record JAUVWI010000009.1, on the reverse strand, counting down.
CTTTATGGAATACAGAGAAAAATATAATTACCTGCGATTCGGCATGGGCCTGCTCCTTGTCAGGAGAACATTTCCCTACTTTGACTTGAGTTTTTTTGACAATTATGAAAAGCAGGTCAAATGGGAATCCGGTGAAGCGGAAGGTACCATTATAAGACTCTCAACAGGAGCGAAAAATTATGAAGACTGACCACAGAAGAGAAAAAAGATCTCAGACCTATGCAAAAGTCATCCTGCTGGATAGCAACACCCCTGGTTATTTAAGAGACTTGAGTAAAAAGGGCTGTAAGATATCATTACTCAATCCTGTGCCGGTAATGAAAGATGATGTGGTCCTCTTTAAAATAATTCCGGCTGATGAGAACAACATACCTGCTTTCAAGCTTTCTCTAAAGGTCTTATGGACACGCTATGATTCACTATATTTTTCTATTGGCGGAACCGTCATTCTTCCGGAAGGAAAAGAGAGTAAAGAGAGCCTGGAAAGAATATATAATTATTACGCCGAAATAAACCGGTAACCCCTACCAGTGATTATAAGCAGTAATACTCTTTAACGGCTTTCGTTCAACCCTTTCCGTTTTTGCTTCGCCATAGCCCACCAGAAGGAGCATAACCACCCGCATGGAATAGGGTACGCTTAAAAGCTCCCTGATCTCCTCTTCGTCAAAGGTGGTTACACAGCAGGTGCCCAAGCCCTCATGGACCGCCTGCAGCATCATAAATGAACAGGCAAAGGTAATATCCACAGGGTACGAAAGCTGCCCATTGGGCATCCGGTAGCCAATGTTGGTTGTACAGGCAACGATAATCACCGGCGCCTCCCCGACATGATCCTGTCCGAAAGCCGCCTGCTGCAGATGTGCTCGGAGCGCCGGCTTTTGAATTACCAGGAAACGCCATTCCTGTCTGTTCTTAGCCGATGGAGCCAGACGCCCTGCTTCCAGTATCCTGGTAAGCTTTTCCTTTTCCACAGCCTGCCCGCTGAACTCTCTGACACTTTTTCTTTTTAGTATCTCTGGCAGTATTTCCATTATAAACATTTATAATAGCTCATAAACTGCTGTAATGCAATCTTTTTTTAGATCTTAAGCCTTGACTTTAGCCTTTTTCCTCTTCTATCCTGATTATAACCGATGAAAAAAGGGCTATTCCTCTTACTCTTATTATTCAGCGCACTCTGCCTCTGGTCCATTGATGGAAGGGCTGAGATATTAAGCCGGCTAATGACCGACTACAGTTATTTCGAGAATCATTTTCCCAGGTACGAAGGCTCCAAGGCGGAAAAAGAAGTTCTTGCTTTTATTGAAGCAAAGCTTAAATCGCTGGAAGTGTTTTACAACACTTATGATTTCAGCGAATCAGATACCAGCCACTCCTTCTCATCCTGTATAGAAGCAGTTATCCCCGGAGATAAGCCCGATACCCTGATTATTGCGGTGCCGCTTAACCATCCCATGCAGGCTGAAGAATTACAGAACGGTTCATTCTCTTTGGCCCTGGCTTTAAGCCTTATCCGGCAGGCTGCAGAGAGCAGACCGCGCTTAACCTTGAGAGTACTCTTTCTCGGTGCGGAGTATGGTGAGGATAATGAATATCCCATGGGGAGCAGATTATTTCTAAAAGATTTCTACCCCGAGTACCGGGTTATGGTTTTATATCTTAATTTACTGACTGTGCCCGAACGCATCTCCATTCGCTCAGGAGGCCGCGACCTGGCAGCCCCCTACTGGTTGATTGAGCGTACCACTGAATCATTAAAGGAGGCGCAACTTTTCTTCAGAGTAAGGGGTAATGAAAACCAGATTTTCCGTATTGGTCTCGATACAGAAAAAACAATTATTGAGCCCTTTCTCTTCGCCGATTATCCGGCTCTAAGCCTGGAAGGGGATTACTCCGCCCTCTCTCCGCCACAGGTGCAGGAATGGCTCCTCTCCTTCCATATCTTTATAGATAAATTTTTAGAGAGTTTTGATCTCGGTATCCCGGAAGAGTGGGATCGCCATTATCTTTTTTTCCAGGCAAGAGGATTTTATCTTATCCTTTCAGAGAAAATCTACCTTATGGTTATTCTCGCCGTGCTGATCCCTATGCTCCTCTATTCATTGGTCTTTACCAGCCGGCTTAAGAAATACCTGAAAATACTCATGAGAAAGGCCTGGACCCTGCCACTGATCTTTGTATTGAGCTTTGCTCTGTTTCTGGCGGCAAGCTGGTTTATCCAGGCCCTGCTCTATCTGCGGCGGCTGCCCCTGTTGTGGATGGAATTACCCCTTTTTTTCCTGGCTTTCAAGCTTTCCTTTGCCTTGATAATGGTCATACTGCTCTCAGCCCTGCTGCGGCGGCTGCCCTTCTCCCGCAACGGCAGTTTCTACTCAGCAGCCGCACTTTTCTTCCTCTTCCTGGATATTATCATTTTAGGGGTAATGGATATCTCCTTCACCTATTACTTTGTCTGGGCTCTTGTTTTTGCGCTGATCTTTGCAGCCAGCCCCAACCGGATAATAAAATTAATCGCCTTTCTCATTTCTCCCTACTGGCTCATTAAAAGTGTAATTGAGCTCTTTACCCTGCCAATTCTTGAATTCTGCAGGATTGTGCTGCTCTCTAAAATATGGGGTAACCTGCTTCTGACTTTCAGCATTATCCCCTTCCTGCTCATGCTGATCCGCCTGGAGATGATCTTTCCGCCAATATTACCTTACAGAAGAGCTGCCAGGGTCCGCATTCGCTTCGCTGCTTTGGGTGCTTTACTGGGGGCCTTAATTATACTTTTTCTGCTGTACTTCCCCTACAATGAACGAAATTTTCAACCGGTCAAGGTTGTAAATACTATTGATCTGAATAGCAACACCAGCCTGCTGGAACTCTCAAGCCCTGCCCCCCTGGAAGAGATAGGGGTTCGGGAGAGTAACCGCCTGGTAAAGATCAATACCCGCTCAACCCTCTACAGCATGCCTCTGATGGAAATGCCTGTACTGCTGAAGACCACTGTGGAAAGCACCGCCTTCCTTGACCGGAAAAACATCACTGTGAGAGTATTTCCTGATTTAAACCTTCCCTCCGGGGATTTAGGTTCCACTGCAGAACAGCTCAAACCCTTTAAGGTCGGGCTGTTGCTGACTGCTCCCGATGAATTTGTGCTCTACGACTCTAATCTCCCCTACATGCGCAGTACCGGCGGCAGGGAATACCGCATACTTATGGGAGCCACCCCGCCCCTGCCGCTCACTATTCAGCTTACCCTGCCCCAGGGCGCCAACTTCGAACTGGAAGTTGATCTCAAGTACCATACTCTTCCCGGAAATCTTGAAATCCGGGGAAAAAATATACATATCAAACCTTTGCAGATAATCAGGAAAAAGATCGAGCTGAAAACCTGAAGATTGTTTGACAGTTTTCAAAAGGAGGGTTTCTGAATCCCGGATTATGACCAGGACTATTTTTCATGTGGATCTGGACGCCTTTTATGCCTCCGTGGAGCAGCTGGACGAACCCTCATTAAAGGGGAAACCTGTTATTGTGGGCCCGCAGCCAGGTGCCAGGGGAGTGGTTTCCGCCTGTTCCTATGAAGCCAGACGTTTCGGCATACATTCGGCAATGCCGGTATCCCGCGCCGCCCGCCTCTGCTCTCAAGGTATTTTCCGCCCGGTGCGCATGAAGCGCTACCTCCGGATATCTGAAGAAATAATGAAAGAGCTAGCGGATATTACCCCGGTTTTTCAACAGATATCAATAGATGAAGCCTTCCTGGATCTTTCCGGTACGGAACGCCTTCTCGGCCCTGCTCTGCAGATTGGGCGGATGATCAAAGAGCGTATTGCCGATAAATTTGGATTAACTCTTTCTATTGGTATTGCCGCCAATAAATTTCTGGCTAAATTAGCCTCGGAGTATAAGAAGCCTGACGGACTCTTTCAGGTAACAGAGCCTATTGAGTTCCTTGACAGGCTATCCTTAAAAGATATCTGGGGTATAGGTGAAAAAACCCTTGACAGGCTGGCGGAATTGAACATCACATCTATACAAAAACTACGTTCCTTTTCCCGGGACATACTCTGTTCCATGTTGGGAGCTGCCGGCGGCCGCTACCTTTACCTGGCGGCGCGCGGAATCGATCCGGGAATTTGCTCCGATCATCCCAGGAGCCACTCAATAAGCAGTGAGCGTACCTTTGCCCGGGATAAAAAAGACCGCAGCGCTATCAATAAGACCCTGTTGGAGCTCTCCCAGCAGATAATGCACCGCTTAATAGTGGGCGGCTGGCAGGCCAATACAGTTGTTCTTAAGGTTCGCTATGAAGATTTTACCACCATAACCATTCAGAAAACCCTTAAACACTACCTTACCTCTTCAGATGAGTTATACCGGGTTGCCCTGGAGCTGTTAAGAAAGAAGTGGAATGGCTCAACCCCGATCAGGCTGCTTGGTGTGGGTACGGCGCAACTGCTCCGTCCCGGTTCCCTTGAACAGGGGGAGCTCTTTGAAGACCGCAACCTGAAACGGAGAAAGGTGGAACAAGCAGTGACTGAGCTTAAGGAAAAAATGAAAGGTCTGAAATTGACTAAAGCCAGCCTGCTTGAGAACAAAGGCAGGGACGGATAAAGGTTTTCTTTGTATGAGTCCCAGCGCAGATTACATCCGCAACCGAAGTTTTCAAACAAATCCAACACAATATATATTCGGGCGCTGGACTTGATTATTTTTTGCGCTGAACACGCAAGATTTCAAAGGTAATAGCCTAATAACCCCACTCTACGTAAAGATCTTTCGCCTCTTTCAAATCTTGAACATGCTGCTGTTTGGGTTTGGAAACAGCTTCCAGCTCTTTGATTACCCAGCCGAGCAGCAGGGCAGCTTCTTCCCGGTCGGAGGCTTTCTTTAAGTCAATGGTGCCTTCATAATAAAAGTTCTTTTTCAGGATATCTTTCTCCGATCTATACCTGGAGCCCTTCTTAGCCTGCTCCTTGCTGCGCTTGGCTGAGCTCCAGTCTCTTGCATAAAGATGCTTGGCCAGCTCAGTAAAGAAATCATAGCGGAACTCATCCTCCTCACCGCTTGCAACCTGCTGCGTGTGGAGCACAACCGCTTTTCTGCCCAGGGATACCGAGGCATCAACATTGCCGAAAGACACGGGAAAACCCGGAACCTGCTCAAACAGCTGGCCCAGTACATAATAAGAATCCGCATGCTCAAGATTAATTTCAATAGCCCTGGTTAAGAGCTTTCTCATAGGCTTGGCCTTGAATAGGGAATTCAGAATACCCTTGGTCTGGCCCCATCTGCCGATATTGCCTGACTTCCAATAGTAGGCCAGGTGATTATTCGGATCAAGGTCAGTTGCTTTGGAAGCCGCATTTTCACCTGCCTGGAATATCTCCAGCAGCACCTTCTCGTCCGCGCCATTGTCCTCAGCATCATCACCAAGGTTCAAATAGGCCCTTGCCAGACGCCAGTAAAGCTCCGCCTTCTGAGCATTACCCGTTGCGCTCTTGATAGACGAGATTAAAAACTCTTTTACTTCCTCATGCTTTTCCAGGTCGTGATACTTATCCGCCTGGTCAACAACGGCCTGGAAATCAGCGGCTGCAAACCCGGCTGAGAATAATAGGACTATGCTCAACAAAATTACAGTTTTCATCAGCTCTCCTTTTTAAAAAGAAAGGGTAAATTATAGGCTTTCAGTTGTCAAGCTTTTTCCGGCCGCCTTTTAAGCCACGATCAACTGACTCTGTTTGATCAGCTCTTTTGGCCAAGTGCCATCTTTAACTTGGAAATAAGAGAATCTACATTTTTTTCTATTTTATCAATTTCAATTTCATTAATATGCTCAAAATGTATTCCGCAGCAAACCAATACCGGCTGATTCAGGAATGATGCCAAAGACGTGGCAATTTCCCCGGCAATCCGGTCTTCTTTGTGGCCGAATCTGGTAATAACGGAAACGGATGAGGTAATTTTCTTTTTATCTGAAAGACTCTGCCCGGGTTCGGCAAGCGCTGCCGCGCCTATATGTTCGTGGCCGCCGCCCACAGCAATGAGGATGTGCTCCCCCATTTTTACAACCCTGGCCCTGATAAGGTCTCTGCCGCTGCCTTCTGTAAGCTCGATATAAAAACCGGACTGCTCCATAGATTCCATCTCTTTTTATACCGCAGCAGGTCAATTATGTTAAGCTGTAGTCCGTCTGCACTGTTGTTAACAATATTGCCACTGGATTGCCTGCGAGGTAGTAAAGCGCCAAACCTCAAATATTTCTGCCAACCGGCTTGTATTATTGCAAAAGTGCCTGTTATTATACGAACCAATATAAGGGGGGTAGTTATGCGAAGCGGCGGTTTCTCGGGTGGTCAATACCGGCCTCTTGCCGAGGAACAGGTGAAGATTATCCACGAAGCCTCACTATCCATCCTGGAAAAAATCGGCTTTACCTATGAAAAGGGCCTTGGTATGATTATTGATCTGGCCTCCATAATTGCCGGAACCAGGAAAAAGCTCATGGAAAAACCCTTTTTTTCCATTATCGCATCCTTCGCAATCAGTCCTTTGAAGCTGAGCACACAACCCACCCTGATTATGCAGGAGGCCTGCAGGCACCATATACCGGTGGCTCTTTCCAGCGCCCCGGCAGCCGGAATGCTTGAATCAATGCTCACAGTGGCTTATGAGCAGTATGTAATTGATGATGAGATTATGGGCATGTGCTGCAAGGCATTGAGGGGGATTGAAGTCGACCCCGAACATTTGGCCCTTGAAACAATTCAGAATGTGGGACCTGGAGGAAATTTCATGACCTCCCCGCATACTTTAGAATATATGCGATCAGAGTTTTTTGAAGGCAACGGGGTAAGCGATAGACAGAACAGGGAGAAATGGGAACAGGAAGGCTCGCTTGACGCGAGGATGCGGGCAAGAGAGATAGCCAGGGAGCTGATTTCAGGCGCGCCTGAGAGTTATCTCCCTGAAGAAGTGGATAAGACCATCAGGAAAAAATTTAATATTCTTCTTTCAAAAGGAAAATAAATGGAAAATACAATAGACAGGAGTCCAGGTATCTGTGCGTCATATTATAAACCTCTCTCTGATGGCGATGTAAAAACAATTGCCGGAGAGGCGCTCAGGATCCTGGAAAAATCCGGAATGCTGGTTTATTCAGAAAGAGCCAGAGAGGCTTTCAAGAAAAATGGCGCCGAGGTCAATGATGATACGTGTTTGGTTAAGCTTCCCAGGGGCCTGGTGGAAGATGCAGTTGCCACGAACCCATCCTCTGTCACTCTTTATTCGCGTAACGGCAAGTGTGATGCTGTGCTTGAAAAAAACCGTGTTCACTTCGGCACCGGGGGAACGGCCATCTATGTGCTCGATCCCGACACGGGGGAACGCCGGCCTTCAACTATCGAAGATGTCATTTTAGCTGCCCGCAATGAAATATTGGGTATGTGCCGGCGGGTTTTAAAAGGCATAGAAGTCAACGACAGCACTTTAGCCGCTGACCTGATTATCGAGAAGGGCCCCGGTAACAATTTTTTGGATTCCGAGCATACCATTAAGTATATGCGGGATGAGTTCTTTATACCTGAAATATCCGTGCGTGATAAAAGAACTGCCGGCAACGATTCCGGCAATGCCCTGTCAAAAGCAAAAAGAATTGTGCAGGAAGTGCGCTTGAAAAGAGGGGAAGCCTTTATCTGTTCGCCTTTGCGGGATAAAATCCTGAAAACGTTTCCTGAAATAATAAAAAAGCTTAAGTAAACCCGGAGAGCTAAGAAAAAATCCGGAGAATAGCTGATCAGCTCAAGCTCTCTTATTCTTAAGTCAGCTTATACAAATCAGGTCTTCTGTTTTCAAGCACGCAGATCTTGCGGCGCAGCTCTTCCTGATCATCTAAATTGATCTCAGCATATATGGCACATTCCCTGTCCGGCGCTGTGGCCAGGCTTATTCCCCTGGGGTCCACTATCATGCTTCTTCCCACAAAAGAGATCCCCTTGTATTCACCTATGGCATTCACACCGACCACGTGTACAAGGTTCTGCACCGCCGCAGCTTTCACTAAAATTTCCCAGTGCAGGACTGATGAAAGAAAAGCTGATGGAGCAAAGATAATGTCGGCGCCCTTTAAAGCCAGCATACGGTATATCTCGGGAAAGCGAAGATCGTAACAGATGGTTATCCCGATGACAGCAAAATCCAGCCGGAAAACAGGCACATCTTTTCCGGCAATGGTACTATCTGACTCCCTGAACCCAAAAGCATCTAAAAGATGGGTCTTGCTGTAAGAACCTATAATCTCCCCGCTGCGGTCGAAAAGCAGGCTGGTATTATAATTTCCGTCCACCCTTTTCTCATAAAAGCTGCCGCCGATAATGTATACGCCATACTCTTTGGCCTTCCTGCTGAAAGCCTCTGTCAGTGCATTGGGCACGGATTCCGCAGCACTCCCTGTATTTTCAGCCGGGGGTAGAAGATAGAATAGCTCAGGCAAACAAAATATATCCACCTGTTTATGGTTTTTCATTGTCTGATCGATTAGATCGACTGCCTTTTTCAGATTCTTATCTTTGCTGCCCCTGTGGCTCAACTGTATGGCAGCTACTTTCACTGTTGACATCTTTTCAATTCTCCCTCTTTAAAGCTGACAGGGCATTATCAATTATTCCCAGGTAGACTTTCGCCTGTTTTTCTAAAGAATCTATTTCCACATATTCATTCGGGCCGTGTGAATTCTCACCTTTAGGCCCATATATGATAGTCGGTATACCGGCATACCTGTAGAACCTGGCATCCGTTACTCCACCCTCTCCCACATAGAACTCCGGCTCTATATTCAATACACTCTTAACAGTTCTATAAACCATATTTACAAAAGAGGAATCTTTAGGTGTTATATTTGCCGGATCATAATGTACATCCAGGAATTCATAATTTTCCCTTGATAACACAGCGGCCAGCTGTTCTTCTATTTCTTTCCTTACACTCTCTTTGGTTTCTCCGGGGAGAGTCCTCCTGTCTACTGTAATAACACACTCACCGGGCACCTGGTTGTGAACCCTGCCGCCGGATATCATATTGACACTGATAACGGGCGCTCCGATTTCCGGATGGAATTTATCTATCTCTTTATCTATTGCCAGAATAGCTTTTGAAGCCAGAATAATTGCATTGACCCCGTTGGATTTTGAGCTTGAGGTATGTGATGCTCTTCCTATAAGCTTTATTTTAAAGATGAATATTCCTCTCTCCCCGCTCCTGATCTTTAACTCACTTCCTTCTCCCACGATAACGCAATCAGGCTTTTTTATCTTTTCCTTTTCAATAAGCTCTATAATGTATCTTGTGCCGTATTCTGCTCCCTTTTCTTCATCTGAAACCAGGTGTATCTGCAAGCTGCCGTCCAGTTTCTCTTCTGAAAGTATCTCAGCAACATGCATTATTACCGCGCAACTTGCTTTCATGTCCTGAGCGCCCCTGCCGTAAAGCCTGTTTCCTTTTACTTCAGGCCGGAATGGGTCTGTCTGCTATAGAGACTCATTTGCTACAGGCACAATATCAAGATGACCGTTAATTGCAATTGTCTTTTCACCGCTGCCTATCCGGGCAATTATATTGGGCCTTCCCTTTTTCTTTTCAAAAATATCGTATTTGACCCCGATATTCCTGAAAAAGTCAGATACATAGCCGCCAATATCTTTTTCCTCGCCTGTGATGCTTCTGTATTTAATAAGATCCTCTGCAATCGCAATGATCCTCTTTTTATCTACCTGCATATCAATGTTACCTTTTTCTCCTCTCTCTTCTCGCCTTTGGATTGGGAATGGGGACCGCTGCTAACAGGTCTTTTGTATAGGAATGTTCCGGATTCTTGATAACAGCTTCCGCATCTCCCATTTCAACGATTTTTCCATTGTACATAACTGCAATATTGTCACACATATACCTGGCCACAGCCAGATCGTGAGTTATAAATAGAAGCGTCAGATTATATTTTTCTCTCAAATCCAGCAAGAGATTCAAAACACCCGCTCTTATTGAAACATCCAGCATAGAGGCCGGCTCATCCGCCACCACAAAGATCGGATCAATAACCAGAGCCCTGGCTATAGCCACCCTCTGCCTCTGGCCTCCCGAAAGCTCATGGGGATAACGGAAAAGAAACTCCTTTGGCGGCGTCAACCCGACAACCTCTAAAGAATCATGGATTTTTTCAATATCGTACAGCCCCTGAGCTTTCAGGGGCTCTGCTATGGTACTGTGAACCGTAAATCTTGGGTTTAGCGACTCATAGGGATCCTGGAATATCATCTGGATATTTTTTCTGAATTTTTTTAACCCTTTTCTCTTCAGGCCGGCAATATCTTCTCCTTTGATGTAGATATTACCGCTCGTCGGCGCCAGGAGCCTTGCCAGCAGTTTGGCTGTAGTAGTCTTGCCGCAGCCGCTCTCGCCCACCAGGCCCAGTATTTTACCCCTCTCGATCTCAAAGCTAATATCATCCACAGCGCGAATATTGGAGCTTATACTTAAAAGCAACCTATTTCTTACGGGAAAGAGCTTGGTCAGATGTTCGACTTTTACCATTTCCATCAAATTACCCGGTGACATGCCAGAAAATGATCCTTTTCAATTTCAACATATTCCGGTTTTTCCTTTTCACAGATCTCCTTAGCACAACTGCAGCGTGGATAAAAACTACAGCCCTCAGACGGATTCAACAGGTCCGGAGGCTCGCCGGGAACAGGCTTCAATTTTTGCCTGGGTCCTTCGATAGAGGGAAAAGAGGCCATTAAAGCCCTGGTATAGGGGTGGAGTGGCTTGTCAAAGAGGGTATAGGTATCCGTAAGCTCAATTATATTCCCGGCATACATTACCCCGATCTTGTTGCAGGTTTCAGATATCACGGATATATCATGAGAAATAAACATCATAATAATGTCAAGCTTTTTCTGAAGGCCGATTATCTCATTTATTATCTTGTCCTGGACCAGCACATCCAGAGCTGTTGTGGGCTCATCCGCAATGATCAATTTCGGATTACAGGCTAAGGCCATAGCTATTATGGCTCTCTGCCTCATGCCGCCGCTGTATTCATGGGGGTAGCTCTCCATTCTTTCGGGCGGCAGCCCCACCAGGCTATATAGATCGCTTACTCTTTTTTTTGCCTCTTCCTTAGTCATATTACTATGAGCCAACAGAGCTTCAATTATCTGATCCCCAACCCTGAACACCGGGTTAAGGGCATTCATTGCGGCCTGGAATATCATGGATATCCCTTTCCACCTTATGTTCCGCATTTCCTCTTCGCTCTTTTTAACAATATCCTCCCCGTTAAATAGAATCCTGCCGGCCGTTATGCTGCCGTTTTCGGGCAGAAGCCTCATTATACACATGCCCAGGGAGGTTTTTCCGCAGCCGCTCTCTCCCAGCAGCCCCATGGTTTCACCTTTTTTTATTTTGAAAGAAACATTATCCACAGCCTTTATCAGCCCCTTATTAGTCTGATAAGACATGGTAAGCTCTTTTACTTCTATTATTGTATTCGCTATACTCATCTTTTCCTCAACCTTGGATTTACTATTTCCTCCAATCCAAGTCCTATTAAGTAGAAGGAGAAAGCCAGAAAAGAAATGCACAACCCCGGAGGAATCATCCAGTATGGGGCTTTGAATACGTATCCTGTGCTGAAACACCATTGGAGCATCATTCCCCAACTCATATTAGAGGGATCACCAAAACCCAGAAAGCTGAGCCCCGCTTCAACCAATACGGCGCCGGTAACGGTAACGGTCAGATAATAGAAGGCTATGGGCAGCACATTCGGGGCCAAATGCCTGAGTAATATCCTGATATTGCTAATGCCGGAGACCTTTGCCGATTCAATATAGGGCCTCTCTTTCAGAGATAGGGTCTGTGATCTGATCACCCTGGATATTGTGGGCCAGAAAGTGAAAGAGAGTATAAAGAGTATTACCACGTTGCTCTGTGAACCGAGTATTGCAGAGATCACTATGAGCAGGGGCAATCTTGGAATTGTTAGAATAATATCCGCAAACCTCATTAACAGGGTATCCACTATTTTGCCGTAATAACCGGCAACCAGTCCCACACCTGTGCCTATCAATGTCGAAAGTATCGAGACCATTATCCCGAGCATAAAGGCTATCTGCGCTCCCCTGAGCAGTTGAGAAAACAGATCCTTGCCTATATGGTCGGTGCCCAGGGGATGCTTCAGGGAGGGTCCTACGGAACCGCGCACATCAGGATCCACGCCTATTATCGGATCATAAATTTGGGGATTTCGATTTATCCATATAGGAGAATAGAGAGCCATACAGCCGAATATTATCAGGATAAGGACTCCTGACTTGATAAATGTACTTTTTATTATGATACCCCATATCTGTTTCATATTAATATGATATCCTGGGGTCCAGATAAGCGTAGACAATATCTGCAATGAAATTGGCTATTAATACCACTATGGTGATAACGGCAAAGGCCCCCTGTACCAGGGGATAATCCTGCCTTAAGGTAGCCTCCACTATTGTTCTGCCTATGCCGGGCCAGGAGAATATTGTTTCAATTAAAACTGCTCCGCCAATGGAAAAAGATATGCTTATGGAAAAAGCCGTAACAATCGGCAGCATTGCATTTCGCGCTGCATGTTTATCTCTGATTATCTTTTCTTTTAACCCCTTTGCTCTTGCAGTAATAATATAATCCTCTTTTAAGGTCTCGAGCATGCTGTTCCTCATTAGAAGCATGTATCCTCCAAACCAGAGCAGCACGTAGGTTGCCAGAGGAAGAATAAGATGGTGTGCCATATCCAATATCTTCTCTGTCAAGGAAGGAGCGAGTATCCATTTCTCAGGATCTATCATACCGCCGAGCGGAAATAGTTTCAGCTTAAAGGCAAATATCCATAAAATCATAATGCCTAACCAGGGTGTAAATGTAGTGTAAAACCACAATCCGATAGCCACAAAAAATTTCTCGGTTTTGCTTCCCCTTTTCCAGGCTATGGCTTTGCCTATGGTAATACCGATTAAATAAGAAAGAAGGACTGCCGTAGTGATAAGAAAAATGGAATTCAACATTCTCTCTTTTATAATGCTCATTACCGGTCTGCCGCTGTAAAAGGAATTTCCGAAATTTCCTTTAAAGAAATTCTTCATATAGAGGTAGTATTGAACAGTAATGGGCTCATCAAGACCAAATTGAGTTCTTATAGTTTCCTTTGCTTCCGGAGTCATTGAAGGGGTTAAGAGGAATGAAGTCGGATTGCTTGGAATTATCCTGAATAGAAAAAAGATAATGGTAATTACTATAAAAAATGTAATAACAATCTGTATTGCTCTGCTTATAATATACCGTTTCATATTGATTTAAATAAAAAAGGCATTTGCAATCTGAGTTCTCCATCCCGGGTGCACTGCTTGTTGCCGAACCGGATTACAAATGCCTGAACATTGGGAAAGAGCCTTTCTAGTTTTCGCTTTCCCAGGAATATCCCGCCTCTTTTAATATGGAGACAGCTTTCTCAATTCTATCAGCCATACTCATGCCCTTGCCGTATGTGGGGCAGCCCTGATATGACCAGAATAGATTTACTGCCGGAACTACGGTGTATTGTGGTACGGCATATCCCTGCTGCAGCTTGTCCACAAAGAACTCCTTGTCTATCAGATAGTGCAGCGCTTTTCGGAATGCCGGGTCGCTGAAAGGCGCTTTTGTGCAGTTGAACCCTATGAAATCCACCCAGTCATTTCCCCACTCCAGAACAGTCATATCAGCATTTTTTTCAAAGTCATCCCTGCTTGCCGCAGGAATTGTACAGATGTCGATGTCTCCATTCTGCAGGGCCAATATTCTTGCTTCCGACGAGGCATAGAGTTTAAAGAGAATTTTATCCACTTTCAGATCATATTTCAGCTTGTTTTTTCCCATGGGCAGGCTCTGCCCTTTGAAAAACCAGTCCGGATTTTTTTCAAGCAGTATGTAGGATCCCTTCTTCCATTCGACAAATTTGAAAGGTCCGGCTCCCATCGGTTTTTCGATTTGATACTGTGTCAGATACTTGGTTGGATCTTCCTTTCCCTTTGCTTCAGCTGCAATTTTCGACCATTTATTTTTCTGCAGTATTATCATCATCATGGTTTTCTGGTAGAAATTGGCGCTTTTATCGGTAAGAAAGTACTTTAAGGTATGGCTGTCCGGGGTTTCGACCTTCTCAATGAAATCTACCGAATCTTTGAAGTTCGGCACCTCGAACTCTTTGATCAGATCTACCGTAAACTTGATATCTTCCGAGGTAAGCTCTGTGCCGTCATGCCACTTTATTCCCTTTTTCAGCTTCAAAGTTGCTGTATTTGCCGCATCATCATACTTGATATCCCCATCCGCCAGAAAGGGCACCAGCTCTCCTGATACCGGGGCATACCTGAACAAAGCGGTTGGCTGGTTCCACATGCCGCCTGAATATATTTTACTGATTATTGACCAGGTCTCGGTAAATCCTGTGCCCAGGGGGTTCAGCATATCCGGCTCTTTCAGAAGCCCGATTCTAAGCAAATCATTGTCCGTATCACTACCTGCCGGATCTATGGTACAGGCAGAATCAAAACCTATTATGCCGCCATATTGATTTATCCACCCATTCCACTTTTTCTTATTATAAGCAGTGAGATTTGTATCGCTGATAACGGGTATCTGGGCGTTATCCTCAGCAATCATTACCTGAAGCTCTTCAGCTCTTTTCTTTGATTTATCGAGATCAAGCATTGCCGTCCACTCTGAAGAGAGTCGATCATATTCAGGATTTATATACTGCATGAAATTCCAGCCATACTCATATATCTCAGCTTCAGTGAAATAGTATTGGAGATATAACGGGAATTTTTCACCGCCGGTATACCAGAGCGCCCTTTTCCATTGCCTTTGCCTTTATGGGAATTCCGATCTTTTTCCACCACTCAGCAATAAAAACAGCTTCCTGGTTTAATGTCGGATCAGCTCCCGGGGTTAATGTCAGGATCTCCATGGGAGCCATTTTCTCCCCATTGGGCAGTATCAACCCCTTATAGACCTTTTCGGCCGCCGGCGCGGGCGCCGGTTCGGGCGCCGGAGCCGCTTCCTTCTGCCCGCCGCTGAAGCCGACAACCGGAATGAGCAGCATAATGCCGATCAGAAGCGCCAGTCCAAAATTCAATTTTCCGCTTTTCATTTTCTAACCTCCTTAAGGTTTATTTGCACCGGGATGGTGCAATCGAGATTGTTCGAAATCCCGAAAAATTAATCCTTATTTTTTACCCTCGCCCTTCTTGAGCGCTGAGTGTATCATTTCTATATCGTTATACATTTCTCTGGATGCCTGTTCAGGGTCGCGGCTTTCAATTGCCTTAAATATTCGCTCATGCCTCTCTATTGTTTTCGATATGCTGTGATTATCCAACGATGAGTAATCTACATTCTTGATCATTATCCTGGTGATCGATGTTATCTCTAAGTAAATCATTCTGTTATGGGTTGATTCGGCTACCAGGTTATGAAAATTGATATTGGTGCTTCGTGGAATTTTAGGTTCAAGCAGGTGGAGCTTTGCTTCATCTATACAGGCTCTCATTTGCGCAATATCCTGCTCATTTGCCCTTTCTGCAGCCAGCCTGGCCACCTGAGGCTCCAGCATCAACCTCACTTCCGTAATATCAGAGATATCGAGCAGGCCCTGGACCAGCATATCGCAAAAAAAATCGGAAAAACAATTTGAATTAATACTCCTGACAAAGGCGCCGCCTCCGGCACCTCTTCGCACCTCTATAAGCCCAAGGGTTTCAAGGGTTCTAATGGCTTCTCTGACCGTGATCCTGCTGGTGTTAAATTGCTGAACTAATTCCCGTTCGCTGTGAAGCTTGTCACCCTCCTTTAATTCACCGGAAAATATTTTCTCTTTTATTTTGGTAATGATTATCTCGGAAAGCTTATCCCGTATAATGGGATCGAAAGTGACTACCCGATCGATTTTATTGCTGCCGCTCAACGTCACCTGCCTTTATCTGCCGTGGTGTTAGCAAAGCCTTCCATATAATCCCATGGAAGGCTAAGGTCAAATGTTATACCAATACACTATACTACTATTTTATCCGTGTCAATGATTTTTTATTAGCCGGGTTGACTCTATTTATTTGCAATGCTAGTAGTTTATGGAAACTCAGGCTTTTCGGAGAGGAAAAATGCACCTTGCAGGAGGTAAGGGCAGTAGCCTGGCAGCTTTATTCCAGGCAGGCTACCCGGTTCCCGAGGGTTTTGTAATCCTGCCATCATCCCTGGCCTTTCCCGACAAATTATCTTCCTTATTCCCCTGGTTATTGTCTTGCCCCTCGCGGTATCAGATGCCTCTCGCCTTGCGATACTGTTTGAGCGACATGCCGCCCTTTTCTTGTTTAGTTCGGTCAAGCATCCGCCGGAAGCGAGTATCGCGCTCTAAAAGAAAATCCTCGATACCTGAATCCTCAATATGCTCAATGACTGCTGTGATTTTGCCGTTTTTTGTTACAAACACCGGCTCGTTCTCGCAGACCATGAGGTATTTACCAAAATGGTTCCTAACCTCCCCCATCGGCGCTACTTTCATTTCTGTACCTCCTTGTAGTATCTATGTGTCTGATCTTTGTGTAGAATCCTCATCACATTGACCGTGTGTTTCAAATTATCAACATTATAAAAGACCCTAAAGTCAACCAGCCGAAGGCGATAGTCAGGATTCGATATCCCTCGAAGTCGCTTGATCCGACTCTTGCTTTCTTTGGTTGGATTATGAGAAAGATGAATTTCCATACCATCAGCGACCATTACAGCATCGTATTTCCGCAGCCTATCCATGTCTTTGACAGCCGAGGGTCTCAAATATATCTCGAATCCAGTCATAGCATTATAATGACACTATTCTGCTATATTGTCAATTATACAAATATCCCGCATTGGCCTACTTTCCATCGCTTAAGGTCAAACATACGGGAAGATGCAACCAGGAAGATGACCCTTCCCGATCTTGAAGGGCTTCATCACCGCTTTTCAGTAATCCCCATGGTTTCCTGGGATCTCTTGATCTCCTTGACTTATTCTCCTCCGGTCGTATTATAAAAATTACTATAAACGTCAACTGGAAAAAAGATGGGGCCTAAAACAGTAGAAATACTTTTTTCTCCAGCAGTAGAACGCAGGGTGCTTGCAACCCGGTGGCATCATTCCGAGGAATCCGAGAAACAATCTGACGGGCGGCTCTTGTAGAAATGCCCGGTTTCGGCGCCGGAGGAGATAGTGCCCTGGATTCGTTGTTGGGGCGCGGATGAGATTAATGTCCATGGATGGAGGAAGAAAGAGAGGGAAGATAGGAAAAAATTGCGAGGTGTTTCATTAGGTGTAACTGGTGTGTGGCAGGATGGGGATGAGATGGATTATTAATATGATGGACCCGCGGATATATATGGTTAAGCAGGGAGTGGAGCACGGATTTGGGGGTATGAGGAGAATTACTGCGATTAAGCGGAAGCCGATGTTAAGGGGAATAATTTTTTTATGTGTCTCATAGCTCATAGACGCGAAAATTACATGTATTGGAAAAAACGATGATTAGGCCAAAAAAGCTAAATAATCACAATTCACAGCAGGAGATTATCCCCCTTTCCGAATGCCTGGCAAAGACAATCGAAAATGAAAATGGAGAAAAAGAACCTGGAATTAATGTTGAAACGCATTGTTACATTGTCGGCCTGGTTGCGCAGGAACTCATATCTCGTCTACCCAAATGGCTAAGAAAATCCTTATTCCCTGCTGGATCCGAACTGCTTGCCGCAGCCCATGATATAGGAAAAGTAAGTCCCACTTTTCAAGAAAAGATACACAGAGCGATAGAAGGATATTACGATAATTCATTACCGGGTTTAAACTCTGCCAATCCGGAGATAGAAAAACAGTGGAGCGGTCATGCCGGCGTCAGCAAGGCTGCTGTTGTCGGTGCCGGCAAATATATACCGGAAATACTCGGAAGACACCACGGAAAATCCAGTAATCATTTTTATCTTGCAACTGATGAGGTGTTTGGCGGAAAGGGATGGCAATTGCGCCGGGAAGAATTATTAACCGTACTCAAAAAAAAGCTTGTCTCAGACTGGCCTGTTGTAAAGGACGAAATTCATGCCTCTGTCCTGTCGGGGCTCACGACTGTCGCAGACTGGATCGGTTCCGGGTCGAGATTTGATTTACTGAAAGACAAGCCGGGCGAATCATGGAAGGAAATAGCCGTCCTCGCTGTAGATGAAGCTGGTTTTCTTCCTCCACAAATTCGACCGGATTTATCCTTTGTTGATATTTTCGGCTTTGAAACACGGCCCGCTCAAAAGCAATTGATTGATGTGCTCACTGACACAGGCGCTTATGTAATGGAAGCACCGATGGGTTTGGGAAAAACAGAAGCTGCTCTTTATGCGGCTTATAAAACAATGGCACAGCAACACAGCACAGGCCTCTACTTCGCACTACCGACCCAGTTAACTTCAAATAAAATTCATTCCCGCGTTAATGATTTTTTGCTTAAAATTCTTAAACAAGAGGATCCAAACCGTAGGGCGCTTTTATTACACGGCTCTGCCTGGCTGCATAATACTCACACAGAAATGGG
Organism: Spirochaetales bacterium; assembly: GCA_030604195.1. Taxonomy (GTDB): domain Bacteria; phylum Spirochaetota; class Spirochaetia; order SZUA-6; family DRHE01; genus DRHE01. The sequence continues at coordinate 8,047 of JAUVWI010000009.1, read as the reverse complement.
AGAGGAAGGTCAGCCAGGAAAATCCTGGTTTAGCTCTAACAAGCGCGGGCTATTGGCGCCTTTCGCGGTGGGGACTGTTGATCAGGCCCTTATGGGTGTAATGAATGTTAAGCATGGATTTGTCAGGACTTTTGGATTAGCCGGAAAAGTTGTTATTCTTGATGAGGTACATACCTATGATAGCTATACCGGAACACTGCTGGATAATCTGGTTAAGGCTCTTCGTGAAATTCATTGTACCGTGATAATTCTAAGCGCAACTTTGACTCAGGAACGAAGAGATTCAATTTTGGGGGTTCAAATAAAAACATGCCCTGCTTCAAAAGCATACCCTTTGATTAGTGCGGTTAAAAACAAAGACGAAGTTCATGAATGGGAGGTAGAAAAAATACCGGACATCACCGTCACTTTAGCCCATATTGCGGATGATGAAAGGGCCTTGAACGAAGCCCTGGAAAGGGCCGGTTCAGGGCAACAGGTGCTTTGGATCGAAAATACGGTAGCAGAAGCGCAGAATGTCTACCGAATGCTTTCAGCCAGAGCTCAAAATTTTCAATGTGAGACAGGACTAATCCACTCGCGATTTATAGCGATAGATCGTGATAAAAAAGAGAATTACTGGATCGATATTTTGGGCAAAGGCAAGCAAGCAAAGAGGCAGGAACGGGGAAGAATATTGGTTGGGACTCAGGTCTTAGAACAATCTCTTGATATTGATGCCGATTTTTTAATAACGCGACTGGCGCCCACAGATATGCTTTTACAGCGCATGGGGCGTCTCTGGCGGCATCGCGAAAACGACTCCCTTCGTCCAAAGAATACGCATCAAGAAGCCTGGATTTTAACACAACCCCTTAATGCTGTAATACAGGACTATAAAAAACACCTGGGGAAATCACGCTTTGTCTATATGCCCTTTATCTTATTAAAAACACTTGAAGTCTGGCAATCCTTAGATAAAGTACTTCTTCCCGGTCAGATACGCGATTTACTGGAAAAAACATACAAGGAAAGAAGGGAGCAAAGCCTTCTTCAAGAATTAAAAGAAGAAGTAAAAAAACAGAGGGAAAAACTTGAAAGATTTGCTTTGTTAGGATTGGCTACGGGCGGTAATACACTTCCGGAAAGTAAGGCTTCAACCCGTTACTCAGAAATTGAATCTTGTGAGATCTTACTTGTTCGCTCAGTTTCCGCAGAAAATAAGGGTACGGTGGTTCGTTTTTTGGACAATACTCAGATTTTTCTTCCTAAAAACATCCGTTATACTGATAAAAGAGAATGGAAAAAACTATCCGCCAGGCTCATACAAAATACACTAAAGATCCCGGAAAAACAGGCACCCGCACAAACAAATCGAAAGGCTTTGAACTGGTTGGAGGGCTTTGTCTACCTGGGCGGTGAAGACGAGAATCCTTTTCGAGTCGGAATTGTCCATGATAGTTGTGAAATCTTCGGGATTACAGGTAATACAGAAATAGATGGGTATTCGCTAAGTTATAACGAATCGTTTGGATATGAAATAAAAAAAACCGGTAGCCATACCGAAAATAAAGAAGGGTGGTAGAAATGGCAACGAAGAGAATTGAGAACAGATTTAATCTTGTCGAAGAAAACTGGATTCCGGTTGCAGAGAAAGGGCTTGTCAGTTTGAAGCAGATTTTTTCTGCCTCCAAATTAAAAGCACTGGGAGGGAACCCCATCCAGAAAATTGCGCTAATAAAGTTGCTGCTGGCAATTTGCCAGACAGCCTGGACGCCAAAGGATGATAAGGAGTGGGAGACCATAGGCGCCAAAGGAATGGCAAAAAAAACTCTTGCATACCTGGAGGATAAAAAAGAATGTTTCTGGCTCTACGGGGAAAAGCCGTTTTTACAGATTCCTGGAATAAAAAACGCAAAGATACAACCCTATGGTGCCGTACTCCCTTCTGTTGCCACAGGAAATACAACTGTTTTATTGCAATCCCATGTTGAGCAAAAACTTACTGATGCGGAGATAGCTCAGTTGATCGTCCAACTGATGGGATTCGCTCTTGGTGGAAAAAAGACTGATAATTCAGTAGTGCTCAGCAAGGGGTATTCTGATAAGTCAAAAGCAGGGAAATATGGTCCAAGCCTTGGATTCCTGGGATACCTACATAGTTTCTTAAATGGCAGTTGCATATTGGAAACTCTTTGGCTAAACTTGTTCAGCTATGAAAATATTCATTCTATGGGAATTTTTTCAACTGGTTTGGGTAAAGCTCCCTGGGAAGATATGCCAAAAGGAGAAAATTGTCTAAAAGCAAGAGAATTTAAAAAATCTCTACTCGGCCGTTGTATCCCCCTTTCGAGATTTGTATTAGCAAAAAAGGAAGGACTTCATTACTCAGAAGGGATTGGCCATCCTACTCATAAAGAAGGCGGATTTGATCCTAGCATAACAGTAGATTTTTCCGGAAAAAACGATAAGGCATTATGGGTAGACCCGGAAAAACGTCCCTGGCGTTATTTAACTTCATTACTTTCTTTCATAGAGACAGAAAAAACAAATGGTTTTATCTGTTATCAACTGAAGTTTGGAATTATACGTAGCCGAAAATATAATATATCGAAATTTAGGATTTGGTCCGGCGGGTTAAGGGTCAGCAGTAATGCCGGCGAACAATATATTTCCGGTTCTGATGATTATGTAGAATCATTGATTTTTATAAATTCTTTGGATATTGGTGAAGTATGGTTTTCAATCCTTAAGAAGGAAATAAAGGATCTTGAAGAACTGTCAAAAATCGTTTATGGACGGGTAATAAATTTTTATAAAGACCAGAATGCAAAGCGTGATGGGGAAAATATAGCAAAACTAGCAAGTAGTCTTTTCTGGCAGCTTTGCGAGCGAAAGTTTCAATCGCTGGTAGATGCCTGTGAGGATAAAACCGGGAAAAAAGTCAAAGCCATACGGCCTGCTTTTGCCGCATGCGTTAATAAATCTTACAATGCCTTTTGCCCGCATGAAACTGCCCGTCAAATAGATGCATGGGCAAAAAACAGACCCAATTTAAGCCGTTATCTTAAAGCTTAAAGCGAAGGAGTAATATGGGAAACGTTAAAAAGAAAAAAGATGAAAGGAAATCCAGCCGGGGTGAAAATTTTACAGAGTTTGTCCTTAACCGTATGGCAAAGGACAATAGATTCAGGGCAGCGCTTTGCAGAGCGGATAATCCGGACACCGAGTACCAGAGTTGGGAATACTTGTCTTCCTGGTGTGAATTGGACAAGGATTGGAGCAGACTCCCCTTCTCTATAACTGCCGCTTCCTTAGCCCGAGGAAGACAATCCACTGATGGTTCACTCGGCATTGGGAAAGCTATTTCCAGATGCTACGCGGATGAAGGACATGATAATGGGAGTGAAAAAGATTCAGCAAAAGCAAAACTACGCCGGCTTATTGCGTGTAAAACTGTGGTTGAAGCGTGTGCTATCCTTCGTCCTATTCTGAATTTAGCAAACTCAAGACGTGTTGCCGTTAATCATGCCAAGCTGCTTGACGATCTGTTGTATTTCAATGTGACGACTGTACGCCGGTGGGCTGTGGACTTCTATGGGAAAAGGGAGAAAGAATGATCGCTTCAATGCTTAAGTTAAGCCGGAAAGACACCAAAAAGCTGGGAATTAAGGATGCCTATAGTATACACAAAGTTATCTATTCGCTTTTTCCCGAAGTCGAAGGTCAAAACCGTGATTTTCTCTATACGGATAAAGGCGGCGACTTTCATTTCCGTCAAATCCTGATCTTGTCAAAAAGACAGCCGATACTCCCGGAATTCGGGATACTTGAGTCAAAAGCAATTCCCGAAAAATTTTTAAACTATGACCACTATGGCTTTGAGATTCGTCTGAATCCGACAAAAAGAGATAAAAATACAACCAAGATAACAGCCATTCGAGGGAAAGAGGAATTATTAAATTGGTTCACAAAAAAAGCGCCTGCTTTCGGGTTTAATGTGGTCAAAGAAAACCTGCAAGTTCAGAATATCGGTGTGCAGCGTTTTGAAAAAAACGGTGTTACCGTGACACAGGGAGAAGCCACATTTATCGGCAAGCTTGTTGTGTGCAATCGGAAATCCTTTATTCAGTCGTTTAAAGAAGGGATCGGGAGAGCGAAAAGCTTTGGTTTCGGTCTACTTCAAATTATCCCTTTACAGGGATAAATATCATATTTCCAGGAGTCATAAGATGAAAAAGAAAAATAATCCCTACACAAATCTCAAAGTTGAATTCCATATTCTGCAATCTTTTCCGGTTACATGCCTTAACCGGGATGATGTAGGCGCACCTAAAACAGCAATTGTCGGCGGTGTAACCAGGGCACGGGTTAGCAGCCAATGCTGGAAACGCCAGGTCCGCCTGGCATTACGTGATTTCGGAATTAAAACCGGAAACCGCACAAAGCTGATTTCCAGGCTTATCATAGATGCGTGTATGGAAAAAGGCGCAAAGCAGGAAGAAGCAGAAAAATGCGGGCATAAAGTGGAGCAGGTATTCATAAAAAAAGGGAAAGATAATAGTGAAGAAGACGCCGAAAACGCTGCCAGTGACAAAACAGACACACTGCTTTTTTTGAGCAACGGGGAGATAGAAATATTAGCGGAAAAATTTAAGGAAGCGAATTTCTCTCCGGAAGCTGTCATTACGCAAACAAAAGCAGATAAACAGGCAAAAGAGATTGAAAAGCTCATTGGGAAACCCAAATATTCAGCAGACGGTCTGGACATAGCCCTTTTCGGCCGTATGGTCGCACAGGCTGCGAAGATGAATGTAGAAGCTGCCTCTTCCTTTGCCCATGCTATTTCCACCCATAAGGTATCCAATGAAGTGGAATTCTTCACAGCCCTTGACGATGTGCAAGAGGAGGAGCCGGGTTCAGCACATATGGGAAGCCTTGAGTTTAACTCCGCCACTTATTATCGCTATGTAAGCCTGGACATCGGCCAACTCTATGAGACCCTGGTAGATGGTGAATTCATTCCCCAGGCAATTGAATCATTTATAAAGGCTTTGTATGTTGCTGTTCCCTCTGCAAGGCAAACAACGCAATCAGGCGCATCACCCTGGGAATTCGCTAAGGTTTTGGTACGAAAGGGTCAACGGCTGCAGGTTCCCTTTGAAAAACCAGTGGCCGTGGGTAAAGGGGGCGGATTCCTGGAAACAAGCATAGAAGAGCTTAAAAATTATCTGGCTAAAAAAGAAAAAGAGGCAGGATCTCTGTTTTCCAAAATAGCTGAATTTGATTTCGGGGAGGATGAAAAGCTTAACGTGGATAAACTCATTAAATCAGTTCAAAACGCGGTCGCGGTAAAAAATTAATATGGTTGCAAAGTATATATTACTCTGGCTTGAGTCTACACTGCAATCCTGGGGAGCAGACTCCAAGTTTGGCCGCCGGGATACACTTCCTTTCCCGACAAAATCGGGTGTTTTAGGATTGTTGTGCTGTGCATTGGGTGCGGGAGGCGAGCAAAAAGAATTATTAACCAGGATGGCGCCTCTGTCACAAACCGTCGTTTCTTATACACGGATTAAACAGGATCCAAAACGTAAAAAGACCAAAGTTGACCGTGAATCCTTACTTCGGGATTTCCATATGGTAGGAGCTGGTTACGATTTGAATGACCATTGGGAAAATTTACTGATTCCTAAAACATCAGATGGAGGGAAACCGGTTGGTACGGGTACTAAACTAACCTACCGTTATTACTTGCAGGATTCCAGGTTCAGCGTTGTCCTTAAAGCACCAAAAAGGGAAGCTGAAAAGTTCGCGGAAGCACTTAAGAATCCTGTTTGGGATTTGTACCTTGGCCGTAAAAATTGTGTACCAACGGATTTTATTTATAGAGGAATTTTTGAGACAACCGAAGAAGCCTTGAAAAAAGGAAAATCCATTGCCAACAAAAAGTCCTTGACAGAGGATTTTCGCGTAGTGGATGGAGAACATGATGGAGAGATTATGAGTATAAACGATGTCCCGTTGCAATTCGGAGAAGTGAAAAAATACTGCGATCGGCTGGTCACTGTAATTCAGGTATGAATAGCCATCCAGAAAATATTAAAACGCAATCAGAAAGTAACTCAAAAGAAAATCGACGTTTGTTTATAAAAATAAACCGAAAAACCCTTCCCCAAGTAAAAGACAAATACCCTTTCTTGTATTTGGAGCGTGGCCGCCTGGAAATTGATGGTAACAGTGTTAAATGGATCGACTGCGAAAATAATGTGATTCGACTCCCGATTGCAACCATTAATACAATTTTGCTCGGTCCTGGTACAAGTATCACACACGAAGCGGTTAAGGTAATGAGTGCGGCAAACTGTTCAATCAGCTGGGTAGGAGAGGACAGCTTGCTTTTTTATGCAGTGGGACAGACCCCAACTGCAAATACCAACAATATACGTTTGCAGATGCGCGCTGCCTGTAACGAGAAAACGGCAGTAGAGGTCGCAAGACGCATGTACGCACGAAGATTCCCTAAAGCTGATTTAATTGGAAAAGCATTAAAAGAAATGATGGGGATGGAAGGATACCGGGTTCGTGAATTATACGAAGCAAAAGCGAAAGAGTACAAAGTGGGATGGAAAGGCCGGTCTTTTATTCCGGGAAAATTTGAAATAGGTGATCTGACAAATCAGATTCTTTCTTCATTGAATGCCGCATTATACGGCATATTATCATCCGCCATTCACGCTATGGGTTATTCCCCCCATATCGGCTTTATTCATTCAGGCAGTCCACTGCCGTTTGTATACGATATGGCCGATCTTTACAAGGAAAATCTCTGTATTGACCTTGCTTTCTCTTTAACCTATGCAATGGGAGGGCAGTATAATAAGTACATAGTATCGGCTGAATTTCGCAAACGGGTAATCGAGATGGATCTTTTGGCACAGATTGGCCCCGATATTGAAGAAATGATTAAAGGAGGAAAGGTTGCTCGTCGTCATCGCAAATAGCCTGCCGCCTGCTGTCAGGGGGCGAATGAAACTCTGGTTTATTGAACCGAGAGCTAACGTGTTTGTTTCCGGCGTAAAAGATTCTGTTGCTGATGAGGTTGTTAAGTATCTGTATGATTATTGCCCTGAATCAAGCGGTTTACTAATAATCCAAAGATTTAACCGATCACCTGGCTTTAAGATCCACAGGATAGGCGAAGCGAATAAGAAATTAACTACGCTCTCTGGTCTTCAATTGATTATTGAAAAGTCCCACGATTGCTCAGACACACTACATGTAGTGCCGGATTAAGCTAACAGACACAATATGTTGCAGTCTTCCCCACGCACGTGGGGGTGTTTCGCCCACAAGATTAGTATATTCAGGATTTGTAGCGTCTTCCCCACGCACGTGGGGGTGTTTCCATTCATATCAAGACGGCTCAGTCTTCAACGGCGTCTTCCCCACGCACGTGGGGGTGTTTCCAAATGGGAAGCCGTTGCGGCATGGGCTGACCAGTCTTCCCCACGCACGTGGGGGTGTTTCTGTCCAACGGAGAGCACAAGAATTGGTACGTGCGTCTTCCCCACGCACGTGGGGGTGTTTCCAATACTGACCAATAATAATACTGCTGATAATAGTCTTCCCCACGCACGGGGGGGTGTTTCTGCTTAAAAAGCATATCAGAGCAGGCGGTAAGGGTCTTCCCCACGCACGTGGGGGTGTTTCTCTCTTCATTTAATCCCGTAATTTCAGCCAAGGGTCTTCCCCACGCACGTGGGGGTGTTTCTTCTGTTAAATCCGCCACCGCCTGCCTGGTAAAGTCTTCCCCACGCACGTGGGGGTGTTTCCATATTGCAGCCCATTTGCACTTTCGACAAACTGTCTTCCCCACGCACGTGGGGGTGTTTCCCTCTATGCCAAAGAGAGGTGGCTTCAAAGGACGTCTTCCCCACGCACGTGGGGGTGTTTCCAGTTATAAGAGTTATCGTAGGCGGTAGGGAGCGTCTTCCCCGGGCGCGTGGGGGTGTGTCGCGATGCTTGGAAGGGGGGGGGGGGGGGCAGGTGTCTTGGCCCCGCGCGG
>JAUVWI010000119.1 GCA_030604195.1 Spirochaetales bacterium | reverse complement strand
TATAAAAACAACTGGCAATCATGGAACAAAACGATAAACTAAATGAAGTATTCTCAGAGCTAATAAGTGTAAATGTTAAAAAAAGCGTTCGGGAAGCCCTTGATTTTAACGAGGATTAATACTGCTACCATTCAAGGGTAAAAAACGCTACCACTGATTATTACTTTCCAGATAAAACGGTAATCTTTCTACTACTGAAAGTTTGCTATCATGATCTTCAACTTCATCTGCCAACATTGCGGCCGTAGATGCCGATTTAATCCTCGTGTTAAGAATCAGGAGTATTGTTCCAGGAAAGAATGCCAACAGGCTCGTAAGAATAAATGGGAAAAGGAGCAATACCACAATAATCCGAGTTATCGAGAGAAGCGTTTATTAAGTCAAGAAGCCTGGCGAAAGAACTATCCCCACAAAGAATACCAAAAAGAATATCGTAATCGGCGTCCTGATTATGTAGCTTGTTGCTATGCAAAACAAAAAGAAAGCTATCATGAACTTAGAGAAGCCGAGCGAAAAGCCCTTGTGCAAAATAATGTAAATACGGACGCGTTATTCGCGCAGGCCAGGAGGGGCGGGCTTTACAAGCTAATTCCTATGGATGCAACAAAAAATAATGTAAATACGGACGCGTTCATTGTGAAGATGCAGATTTTATCAGGATAAGCGAAGATTTTAGTCTTAAAAACCTCTATAATGTAAATACGGACTCGATTGCACAGGGCATTTTTGCCGGCTACTTTTACCAGGCAAAACGGTCCATCGTGAAATCCAGAATCGAAGAAATACCCTTAGAAGAATTTGATCTGTCCCTTTCGGGGATGCGCATCATGAACCCGGACTGGGTCTCTCGGGTACAGAACTCAATGTGGCTACATGGTCAGTTGCAACCGGTTATTGCCCGCGAACATGAAGGAAAATACCAAATTATCGATGGCTTTAAGCGTTATTATATATCTATGGATCTGATGATTAAGGCCCTTCAGTGTCAAGTATTGGATATTGATCTGCAACAGGCCAAGATTTTAATTTTGAGTTATAACCGTCCCCACCAGTCGATGGAAGCCTGGGAAGAGGCGATGGTATTAGAAGATCTTCTCAAGACTCATGATCTGAGTCAGCAGAGCCTGTCCACGCTCACCGGTTACAGCCGCTCATGGGTAAGCCGCCGCTTGTCGCTTATTGACAAGATAGATGAAGAGGTCGTCTCAGAGATTAGGATGGGTGTATTAACCAGCAGCCAGGCACGTGCTCTAATAAAGTTGCCGCGCGGCAACCAGATGGATGTCGCCCGAGTGATCGTTGATCTTGGCCTTAGCAGCCGCCAGAGCGACCGGTTGGTGAATGCTTTTCTGAAGGCTGAGGATGAGGATCAGCAGCGGGATATCCTTATACATCCTGAACATATATTATGGGATGATCCAATGGACTGGCCCGAAGATCCATATGATGGCAGGCTGTCCTCCTACGGCAATGATCTGATGATATCGATTATGAAATTCCTTCCCCCGGCCCGTACCCTGTTTTTACGGTTGAGTGATCCCCGGATCGAAGAGTTAAACGAAACCGAAAAGGTGATCATTACTCCTTTCCTTAGGGAGGTATCCGGTTATGCAGAGAAACTATCCAAGGCCACCGGCCAATTACAAATCCAACCAATTAAGCAAGATGAAAGATGAAAATATAGAGAACACCGTGATTACCCTTCACCTTCAGAAGGGATGGTCGATCCGAAGGATCTCCCGGGAGTTGCATATATCACGTAAACGCATCCGCCGCGTACTGGTATCAAACTCGGTTTTGCGTGATACCACCCCGGGGGCGGAAATACCCCTGAAAAAGAAGCGCCCGAGCCAGCTGGATCCATACAAGGAATTTATTACCGGGTTGTTAGAGAAATACAATAATATCACGGGTCAGCGGATGTATGAGCACCTGAAGGAAAAAGGTTTTGACGGAGAGATCTCCATCGTGAGAGACTATCTGAAAAGCATCCGTGTGGTGGGTTCAAAAACGCCGGTGAGGATGGTAGAAACGGACCCGGGTCAGCTGGCCGCCCATGACTGGAGTGATTACAATATCACGTTTACTTCAACGGGCAAAACCGAGCAGGTAACGTTTTTCAGTTACATCCTTTGTTACTCGCGCAGACAATACATCTCGGTAGTGGATGACAAGAAGCAGCAAACCCTTTTTTGTGAGTTTATAGCAGCCTTTATCTACCTGGACGGAGTGACACGTGAGATCAGGGGAGATAATCAAAAAGCCTGTGTAGATCGATGGGAAATGGGAAAACCGGTTTTCAACAGAAAATTCCTTGAGTTCGCGACCTGGTACCGGTTCACTCCCAGAACCATCACCCCGCGTCGTCCACAGGAGAACCTGAAGGTGGAGCGGCCGTTCTTTTATCTGGAAAGAAGCTTTTTGAATGGCCGTGAGTTCAAAGACAGGGAAGATTTGAAGAAACAATTGCGCCAGTGGTTAAAGGAAGTCAACGATGTGCGCATCCATGCCACAACAAAGAAAAGACCCATTGATATGTACGCCGAGGAGCATCCCTACCTGCAAAGGCTTCCTGCCAATCATTACGATACCTCTCTGGTGACGCAAAAGGTAGTGAATCAGGAATCCTGTATTCTCTGGGAGGGTTACCAATATGTGGTACCTGAGAAGTACATGTTTGAGTTATGCCCGGTGCGTATTACCGAGAATCAGTTGATAGTGTACACTCCCGAAGGCGAACAGATAGCCTGCCATCCACTTGCCGAGAAGGGTCGCAAAGAACGATATGTGGGGGATCATAAAAAGCCCCGCAAGAAACCCGATCTGGCCATAGCCGATGTGATCTCCCGCCTGGAAGCGTTTTCACCGGAAATGAGTCAATATATCGACCAGGTTAAGCGGCACAAATCCGGATCCTGGCGGCATCACCTTCGAATCCTGCTCGCTTTGAAAGTGAACTACCGGGTGGAAGATATCCTGGTGGCAATACGAAGGGCCTGGCAATACAAGGTCTTTGAAGCGGGCACCATCGAAAGGTTCCTGGAAAATAACTCCGAGCCCCGTTACAGCATCAGGTTATCCTTTAAACCCAAGAACAATAACGGTTATGAGCAGCAGAAATAAAAGCAATACCAGGCAGCAGCAGGAGCAGTTCATTGAAGGTTGCCGCTACCTGGGACTAAAGCTCCTGGCAGAGGAGTACCAGCAGATGATTGACAGGGCCAATGAAGCTGCGATCGGATATTATGAGTTTATCAGCAATATCGTGCAGACAGAAGCAGCAGCTAAAAGGCAGAGACGTGTTGAATCGCTCATTAAAAGCAGCAGGCTGCCCCAGCCACTGAAGATGCTGGCAGACTTTGATTTTGACTTCCAGCCCAAGCTGGACCGCAGGCTGATCATGGACCTGGCATCGCTTCGGTTCATTGAGAGAAACGAGTCGATCCTCTTTACGAGTCAAAAAAACGGAGTAGGGAAAAGTCATATCGGGCAAAGTCTTGCCCTGATGGCCTGTCAGAGGGGATACAAAACTTTTTATACCACCTGTAGTGATCTGATCAATGACCTGAATGCCGGGGTATATGAAAAAAACCTGGAGAAAAGGATGAGAAAATACACCAACCCGGATTTGCTCGTGATCGATGAGATGGGACATGACCGCCTTTATCCCAACAAAAATAAAATCCAAACCTTTTTGTAAAAAGCTTGATTCAATGCCTTTTCTCACAGAAAAGGTTTGGATTTTTTATTAGGTTGTATGCCTAACTTATTAAATTTTAAAGGAGGTATACACATGAACACACAACCCTTAGAGGATAATTATCCTCTTCTCATTTCTTACATGAAAGAAAGCGGTTATTCCCAAATTTACATTGACAAATTTAGGCGGGAAATAAACCGTATCCTTTCTCTAGCTCCGTCAACAGACTTATCGTCCTATATGGATTTCTATTTGGAGTACACTAAATCATGCAATTCTAAGGAGTATCTCCGACAAAAAAGGGCCATAATAGGTGGCATTGAACAGTTTGATGTTTTTGGGCGCTATCCTGATAGACGGCGCAGACATGAACTCTATGCAAGGGGCAGCTACAGCTTCCTTTTCGAAGAATTTAAGTCTATTATTGACTGCTATTGCGAAGTGGCAAGGGAGGGTGGTAAAAAGGAATCGACCATTTATGCCAAATCGCATAGTGCGGCTACTTTTCTGCTGTCACTTCAGGAAAAAGGCATGAATGCCCTGGATGAAATTTCTGAAGAAGCCGTGATGGGCTTTTTTGTTTCATCGGACGGGACAAAATTACGGGGCTGTTCCTCCAAAAAAAATATAGCAGCAGTTTTTAAAGCATGTGAGCCATTCTTTCCCCATGGGAGCTGCTCAAAGGTACTTACATTCCTTCCAGCATTGCGTGAGAGAAGAAAAAACATACAATACCTCACCTCAGAAGAAATCGTAAAAGTAAAGGCTGCTCTGGCCTCAGAAGAATCATCACTTCACTTACGGGATAAGGCTGTGGGGCTACTTGCATTGTATACAGGGCTAAGGTGTTGTGATATTGCAGGAATGACCATGGATTGCATAAACTGGTCAAAAGATCTGATTCGTGTTAAACAGCAGAAAACGGATGTGCCATTAGAGCTGCCCCTGACAGCAATTGTCGGTAATGCCATTTTTGATTACATAACCAAGGAACGTCCGAAGACGGGACGGGCTGAGATCTTTCTTTCCCAGTCTCGTCCATATGGCGCACTAAAAAGCGCGAGCCTTTCGCATGTTGCGAATAAAATTATGAAAGCTGCCTACATAAGGCAAGGAAAAGGCAATCGCAGAGGTTTCCATATTTTCAGGCATCATTTGGCAACAACTCTTTTAGGAAATGGAATTCCACAGCCTGTGATCAGCAGAATCCTCGGGCACACTTCACCAGATTCACTTGATCCTTACCTCAGCGCTGATTTTCCGCAACTTAAGGAATGTTCCCTGAGCGTAGAGCGCTTCCCATTACGAAAGGAGGTGATGCAATGAAAAAAATTAATTCTTTTCTTTCTCCACTCATCCAGGCATATGTTGATTATCAGAAAGCCTCCGAACATTGGAATGAAGCCTCTTATGAGCCAAACCTTCTCCTTTTTGACCGTTATTGTCAGAAACAGTATCCTGACGCCACCGCATTGTCCCAGGAAATAGTAGATAACTGGTGCAGAAAACGCAAAACGGAGAATAATAATTCATGCAGATCCAGGATTTATGTTGTGGTCAGTTTCATCCGTTATTTGAGAAAACGTGGAAAAACAGATATCAGGGAACCTGAAATTCCTAGGAAAGAACGGAGATCCTACATTCCTCATGCATTTACGGAGGCTGAACTGAAAAATTTCTTTTATGCCTGTGACAACCTACTGAATGAACCCCTCTCAGAGGGACAGAGGTACAGAAGAATCACAATCTCCGTATTTTTCCGCCTTCTTTACAGTAGCGGAATCAGGACAAATGAAGCCCGTCTGCTACGTAAGAAAGACGTAGACCTCTATCACGGCATTTTGAATATCCGTTGTTCCAAAGGCCATGCCCAGCATTATGTTGTACTTCATGATTCCATGTTGGACATCATGAAGCAATACGATGCCCTAATCAGGAAGCAATATCCTGCCAGGACTTATTTTTTCCCAGCAGGGGGTGATGCTTTTCATACCCGTAAATGGGTACAGAGAAATTTCCGCCAAATGTGGGACAAGTATAACAGCACACCTGCAACTGCATACGAATTAAGGCATCATTATGCGACAGAAAATATTAACCGCTGGATGGATGAAGGTTTTGGATTTGATACGAAACTGCTGTATCTAAGTAAAAGCATGGGCCACAGCAAGCTGGAAAGCACCAGGTATTACTATTCCTTGGTGCCCGGTTTGGCTGATATCCTAAAAGATCGTACAGGGGAAACTTTTGACAACATTGTACCGGAGGTGGATTATGAAAGCAACTAAAGAAGCCGTTATGATTGCGCGCTACATAAATGCCTTTTTGTATGAATATGTTCCTTCCCAGAAAAGCAGTAGTAGTCATACTTTAAGATCCTATAGTTATGCGTTAACCTTGTATGTCGGTTTCCTGGAGACGGGAAAAGGCATCCATGCGGGAAATCTGCACCGGGAATGTTTCAGCAGGGAGTATATCGAAGAATGGCTGGTCTGGCTTATGGAAAAACGTGGATGTAGCCCGGAAACCTGTAACAACCGTCTGTCATCATTAAGGGCATTTCTTAAATATTTGGGGATCAGAGAAATTTCATTTCTATATCTCTCAGAGAGCGCATCAAGGATTCCCAGAAGAAGAGAAACGCATAAAAAGGTAAAAGGAATGAGTAAAAAAGCGGTACAGGCATTGTTATCAGCTCCGGATTTGTCTACAAAAGCAGGGCGTAGGGATCTGGCACTGATAGTTTTTATGTATGGTACGGCTGCAAGAATGGATGAACTACTATCAATGAAAATAGGACACCTCCATCTGGATACGGAAAAGCCAAATGTTTCCATTATAGGCAAAGGCAGCAAAATAAGGACGCTGTATCTACTTCCAAAGGCTGTCGCACATTTAAGAAAATATCTGAAAGAATTCCATGGTGACAGGCCTAAATCAGAATCTTATGTTTTTTATTCCCGAAATATCGGCCCTGCCGGGAAAATGAGCCAGACAGCAGTAAATAAACAACTAAAAAAACATGCACAGACTGCATATGCTCTATGCAGTGAAGTGCCGGTAAACCTGCATGCTCATCAGATTCGACATGCAAAAGCATCACACTGGCTGGAAGACGGTATGAATATCGTACAGATCTCATTTTTATTAGGCCATGAGCAGCTTCAGACATCAATGGTATATTTAGATATAACTACTGAACAGGAAGCTAAGGCACTTGCGACTCTTGAAGATGAAAACGATAGTAGAGTATCTAAGAAATGGAAGAATGATAAAGGCAGTCTTGCAGCATTTTGTGGTGTAAAAACAATGAAGAAGTAAATTAAAAATCCAAACCTTTTCACAGTAGAATGCGCATTGATTCAGGTCCTTTTTAAAAAGGTTTGGATTTTATTTAGGTTAGGATAACGAATATCATGGATTCTTGGCCCGTGACCATTTCCTATATATGGTATTCCTGCAGCTTTGAGTACAATCCGAAAGTACCTATATAAGGCAGAC
>JAUVWI010000017.1 GCA_030604195.1 Spirochaetales bacterium | reverse complement strand
ATTTACACCAATTTTATCATATCAAACGGGCTGTGGTGCGTCTACTCATTTAAAAGACGAAAAAAAATCTATTTGTTTGTAAGTATCTATTGTGTGTGGATTTATAATTTATGCGTCAGTACTGAACTGGCTCATGCTTTCGTATAATCTCTTGTTAAAATAAGAACGGGACGCCTTTTGTCAGGGAGTTTAAACCTGGACCATCTAATCTCTCCCCGTTTCATTCATCCCCCCAATCCTGTTCTTCCTCCCACACATTGAACTCATCTTTGCTAACCGGATGAATCTCCTATCCTCTCCTGTGCCTGCCCTCCAACCGGTCGGCATGAATATTATTGATAGCTTTCCGTAATGCCTGCCAGGTGATCATTATAACTGCCGCCTCGTAATAAGGTGGAGCAGCCGTAATAAGCCGCTCCGCCTTTTAAGTTTGACTGCTTCCCCTCTCTAATATGATGAGGCCTGGGCCAGCTCCTCCTGGGCGCTTTCAGCCTGCTCCTGTTCCTCCTCGGATTCAGGCTGATCACCGTCCTTTTTCAAGCGGGGCTTGAACTCCACGTGCTCAGCAATAATCTGCACCTTGGACCTGGTTTTACCCTCGCTGTCCTCCCAGCGGTCCTGTTTGAGCCGCCCCACTACCCTGACACCACGGCCCTTGCTCAGGTATTCATTGCATACCTCTGCCAGGCGAGACCAGACAGTGATGTCGAAGTAGGATACCTCCTCCTGTTTCTCATCGTCCTGCTTGAAATAACGGTTGGAGGCCACGGCAAAATGACACACAGCAGTGCCCTTTTCCGTATACTTCAGCTCCGGGTCCCTGACCAGGTTACCCTCCAGTAGAATCGAGTTGAGATTGTTCATAACAAACTCCTTTTAAATTGGATTTGGCTTAAAGCCTATACCTATAACTACCGGAGATCGTTAAGCGCTGCTTTTAAAATGAGCGGAGTTTAGGATAAAATATATTTAAAATGGAGCTTTTTTACCGGATCGATGAAGTACCCTTTAACAAATTATTCAGCAAGAGGCTCTCCCGCTGCAATACTCTAATAGATGACCTTGAAAATATTAGAGATAATGGTTATAATTATCGATATCATATTGATTGCTAAATGTGAATCAGGAGGTAGTTATGAAATCCATTACAATCAGGGGAATAGATGATAGATTGCAGATTGAACTTGAAAAAATAGCTGTCAAAGAAGAAAAGAGCATTAATAAAACGATTCTGTTGTTATTGAAAAAAGCGCTTGGAATAGAGGATAAAGTTAAATTCCCAACTTATAACGATCTTGACCGTCTGGCCGGTACCTGGTCGGAAAAAGATGAAAAAATGTTTAATCTGGCAACAGAAGAGTTTAACAGGATCGATGAGGATATATGGAAATGAGAAGGGTACTTATCGATACAAATATCTATACTGCTTTCAAGCGAAATCATCCCGCGATAGTGGAGTCATTCAGGCATCTTGATTTCATTGGCATTGATGTAACAGTTCTGGCAGAGTTATATGCCGGGTTTAAAGGCGGAAATAAAGAAACTGTAAATCTAAAAGAGCTGGAAAGCTTTATTAACACTTCCCGCGTCCATATTTTAAATCACGATGAAATCACTGCCGAGTTTTATGCAAATATATTCAATGCCTTAAAGAATAAAGGAAAACCAATACCAACCAATGATATCTGGATAGCCGCCTCTTCAATGCAGAATGGTCTCGCGCTTTTCACCCTGGATTTACAACATTTCAGAGAGATAGAGGGACTGGTTTTAAAAACGGATTACTGATTATACCCTGCATGTTGGCAGCGCCGCTTGTTGCACCTACCACTTCAGGGACGGAATATCTTGAGCTGAACACCCTTTATCGCTTTATAGTGTTTATCATTTGCAGTAAAAATTGGCAGGCTATAAGTTGCTGCCGTAGCGCCAATTAAGGCATCAGCCAACTCCAATGAATGACTTAAGAAGTGCTGCTCAACATGGAACATGGCTTTAGCTGATATATCTTCAGAAATGTATAGTATTTTAGTATTCCAGAGACGAAGAGTTTTTCGCAGGCTATCTAATTCCTCCCTATTTCTCATTCCCTGAACAAGCTCCATATAGGTAATCACCGATATGAAAAATTTATCACTATTTTCAATTTCCCTGTAAGCTTTCTCGTTACCCTTCATGTACCAGATAAGAACATCCGTATCGATAATCATGCTAGAATCTTCTTTTTCTTATATTTCTGACATATTCTTCAACATTCTCAATTTCATCATTTTCCTTCCACATACCGAATAATTTGTCTTCTTTTGCATTCCCGGCATGTTGATAAGGAACCAGCTTAGCACAGGGCTTGCCGCGAAAAGTAATTATAACCTCTTCTCCCCGACCTACCGTATCGAGTAATTCCCTGGAGTGAAATCTAAGATCTTTTGCCGTTGCTTTCATATCAACCCCCACTACCTAGTTTACACTATAAAGTGTAAACGCTGTTACCGGCTTAGTCAAGTAAAATTGAGATATAAAAGTAATTGAAATCAGCCGGTATAATGGGTTATCATATCTCTAAATCTAAATCAAAGAGGATATTTGATATGAAAAGAGTTTATTCCGGAAGGATTATCACTTTGGCTGTCCTGGCGCTGGTAGTTGCCGGCTGTGCGGGCGGGCCCCTGCCCTATCAGACACAGGATGATCCCATAAAGATAATAGATGAAGAGGGCCTAATTATCACCCTGCGTTTTATTAATGACGAGACACTTAAAAGGTTATACGGCAAAGGGATTATAAACCCCTTCATAGCCCCCATGAATACGATACAGCGCACCCGCTTCCTGGTTTTTGAAGTGGTAGTGCGCAACAAGAGGGAGGAGAACGTCACCCTCAACCTGAACCAGATGGAGCTTCAGTTCTCCGGAAAGCATGTCGAGCCCATCAACAGCTTTCAGCTCATCAACTTCTGGGAAATGAAAGATAATAGAGCGGGAATCAGGGCGATAGACCGCACTAAAAAGGAGAAGACCATAAACAGGTACATTGCTCCCAATAAGATCGTTGTCAGCCCTGGTTCCAGTTTCCAGGGTTACCTCTTGTTCAAGGGGGCTTTCCCCAATTTCGGGGAGGTAAAAATCTATCTGCCGGCGCTTCTTCCCTCGGGCAGGCCGGTACATATATTTGAGTTCGGCTATAAGTTTTAAATGTAGCCGCAGCTCTCCTGCGCCAATAAAAAAGCCCCTTCTTTCGAAGGGGCTTTTTGTTTAGTTAAGTTAAATCTTAGTAGTTGATATCCACTGCTATGTATGCTCCACCGCCGTCAATTCCGGTAGCGCTCATGGGTGCGTTCAGGCTAGTACCCATTCCTACAGCATATTTAGCAGCTTCATCACCGGCATAGAGGTAACCCACGCGGTATTCGGCTGCGCCGAGAGTCTTCCAGATTGAGAAATCAATATGGTCGAGCATGGGAGTGTCATCACCGGTAGCCTTGGTATAGGTATTCAGGTAGATGCCTACATCAATACCCAGGTCTTCCAGGGGATCAACACCCAGGCCGATTGCTACTGCTTCCAGGATGTGATCTTCCTGGCTGGTTCCAACAACAGCAACATCACCGGCTACGGCTACGCCGACATCTGCAGAAGCGGCTACAGCGACTGAATACTGGTACTCTGTGATTCCTAAATCTTCGTCACCAGCAAGGTCATACCAGAAAAGACCGCCTGCCGTGAGTGCTGCAGGACCGACATCACCGGAGTAGACAGCGTCAACCAAAAGCTGCCCATCAGCAGTAGCATCGCCTTCAGTGGCATAGTAAAGCTCTGCACTTACAGGACCGAAAGTGCCGTAGGCACCTGCCATCCACATCTTAGCAGCGCCGTCAAAGTCGGAAGCCATCTTCACATTCACCAGATCGGCGAAAGTGAGCACCACTTCTGCACCACCATGGTTCGTTGAACTTACAGTAATATCCTCGATTTCATAGTGGGTGAAACACATGTATTCTTGATTGTAACTTTCAAAAATACCGCTTGTTACTACAGCGCCGACGCCGAAGTCGCCCAGGCCTAAAGCAGCGCCAAGATCGGTGACCAGTTTTGGGTTGTCGACTATTCCTGTATCAGCATACTCAGCACCTATCAAATCACGGTCTACTTCAAGTTCCATCGAAAACGTGTTGAAGTCATCAACTGCCTGTGAGACATCAAGGCTCAAATCAAATGAGTCGGCATACCCCTCTGCAAAATTACTACCACTTTTGATAGTAAAATCTCCGCCGAAATCTACTGCCATTACTGGCATTCCGATGGCCAGCAGTACCAGCATAGTCAGGACTATAATTTTTTTCATTTTATGTCCATCCTCCTTACCATTTTTCATACTGAGGCCAACGGCCCCTTAGTTTATTTATTCGGCCACCTGGGTGGCTCGAAAATCCCTAATAATACTTTGTACACCATTTTAAGAGAGTTGTCAAATTTAAAATTCACCTTTTCTCTCCCAAAGCAGCCACTATTATAATCCCGGCTTTTAATAATTGCAAGCAGTTATTATATTTATCTTCCATAGTCAACATACAGCCACAAAAAGATTACCATATATCAAAGAAAAATCAAGCGAAAATACTAAAAAAAACAAATAATTTGCCTGACAGGCCTTTTTTTACCCCTTTTAAAGAAAAAATCCCATTCCCAAACCTCAAGAGCCCCAAAAAAATTGCCTTTATCAGCAGGTTGTCAAGCTGAGCTCCGCCCGGCACATTGCATATATAGAAAAATCATAATAATATACGCCATAAATGAGAGATATAGAGAAGCGCATAACAGGTGACTGGATAGATATCAGGGAGGCGGGGGGCGATCACTACTCCCTGCAGGAGTTCCTTAATATCAAGGTTCCGGATATAGACTCCCAGATCAGCGCCTTGAGCGCCTCCACAGATGAGGGAGCCCCCGAATATAAGCGTACCCTTCTCCATTCAGTGTTCCTTACCCTGGAAAGCGCCAAATTTCAATCCTTGAGCACGGACGAGCTCGAGGCCCACCGGCCCAAGCTGGGCGGCCTGCTCTTCACCATCCTGGTACAGAAGCTGCTCTGTTCAGGCGCTATCCCCGTGGGCCGCAAGGAAAAACCCGAGGAAATAGCGACCGGAGGTATTGAGCTTAACACCATAATCTCAGACCTCAAAGAGCGTATCAGCAGGCAGCCGGAGCTGCAAAAACATCCTGCGGTAAAAAACATCTATATGCAGCTGAATATCTATCAAAAAGAAAAGGAAAAGATGCAGGAGCTCTCCCCCAAGATCAAGGAGGATATGGAACCAACCTTCAAACAGAACTTTGAAGAGGCTTTTGAGCGTATATTCGATAGTATCCGCAAGAATTACTCAATTATCTTAAGCGAAGAGGCAGCCCGGAAGCGGGCAGCTGAAGAAAAGGATATCTTGAAGCTCCTGCCCATCAAGAGTCTGGTTCCCCTGCTTACCGGGCAGGCAACAGAGATTTCCCGCATCCGTTCAACCCTTGCTTTTGCCGCTGAGGATAAGTATAAAACCCGTTCCATACTGGTAAACCTCTACGAAGGCAGGGAAAAGACGCTCTCCCTGGTGGAGGCTGAAAGCAGGGCCTACCTTGATTTCTGTTCACAGGCGGAGCGGCCCAACCCGGAAGAATGCGCCGCAAATACCGCGACCCGCTTCCGGGAAGAGCTGGTAAGGATACTGGAAAGAATAAAAACCCAGATAGAGAACTGAAATATCCGCCTGGCCGGACTCTTGGGGATAGATTTAGAGTGTATTTTTCCAGATTGCCGACAATTTCTATAGCTTCTATATATCCCGGTCTATCAATCTTTTAAGTAAAATATCTTCAATATTTCGACGAGAGTCTAATACAGATAATACATAAACTTTAGTCTCTGAAATTTTATAGATAATTTGCCAGGGGGAGTATATCAATTCACGATATTGCAAGACACCCTGGTCTCTAAATTCAGGAACCACACGACCTCGCTCCGGAAGGATAAACAGGTTTGATGCACTTTCTCTAACTTTATTAAAAACTTTCCGGGCATTCACTATATTCTCATCGGCTATATATTCGATAATATTTTTTAAATCGGCTTCAGCTATATCCGCCCATATAACCTTGTACTTTTTGCTCATTTACTTTTCATTTTCAACATTTCTTCAATATTATTGAATACCTCTTCCTGGGTTTTAGCATTACCTTTTTTAATATCCTCTTCACCTTGAGAAATAAGTTTTAGAATTCCAATAACTTTACGCATATCTTCAAAGCTCTTAGGATCTTGCAAAACAGCTTTGGGTTCGCCATTTTGGGTTATTATGACAGGGCGACGTGTATCATTAATTTGTTTTAAAAGGTCTGCTGCCCGTGACTTAAGGTATGTCACAGGTCTTATATCTGTTTGAATATTCATTATCAGCACCTCCGGTCTTTTTATAGTACCATATTGAGACCGTATGTCAACCCATTGTTCTGATATTAATTTTTGTGCTGTACACACAAAGTTTTGAAGGTGACTGTATGCTGCTCTTAAACCCATTATAGCAGCTCTTCTCTGCCCTCCTCCTCCACCAGGCTTACCACTTCCTTTACCAGCTGTGACTCTCCCCGGCGGCAGATCAGCAGCGTGCCGTTCTTAACCACTACTATCAGGTCGCTGACCCCGGCCAGGGCCACGGGAATGTCAGTGAGAACATAATTGTCCCTGCTGTCAATAGAAAAGACCTGTCCCTGGCTGCCCTTGCCGCTATGCTCCGCCCACCCAAAGAAACGCGCCGCTTCATCCCAGCTTCCCACATCACTCCAGCCAAAGGAAGCCTCTACCATGGCGCACTTAGGACTCTTCTCCATCAGGGCAAAATCCACGGATACAGCCGGAATTTCCCGGTAGACAGCCGGCAGAGGTGCTTCAGGGGAATAGACCTGAATTCCCTTTCCCCGGTCAACAGCAATTTGCCCTGTTCCTTTAAATCCTTGCAGGAATGGAGCGGTAATCTCCGGTGACCAGGCCATAAGCTCCTCAAAGAATGTGTCCGCCTTAAAGGCGAACATGCCCGAGTTCCAGAAATGGCCCCCTTGCCTCAGAAACTGCTGCGCCGCGGCCTGATCCGGCTTTTCCTTGAAGCGCTTCACCAGAAAACCTGTGGAAAGCTTAGCGCCCCTCTCCAGATAGCCGTAGCCCGTTTCCGGCCGCTCCGGCGGAATACCGAAGGTTACCAGGTAACCTGCCTCTGCCAGCAGGGCCGCCTTTTCCGCATCAGCCTTAAAAGCGCTGAGCGACTCAATCAGATGGTCGGCAGGCAGAACCAGGAATGAGCTTTTTTCCCCGGTCATCCTGCTGATCACTGAACAGGCAAAGGCAATAGCCGGGGCCGTGTTCTTCCCTTCAGGCTCGGCAAGCAGCAGAACAGGAGGGATATCAGCCGGGCGGGTCTCCTTATCTTCCAGCATCTGAGAACTCTGGCGGCTAATTTCCTCAACCTGGCTGTGGTGGGAAACCACAAGTATGGAGCCCGTCACCTGCAAATAAAGGGCGCGCTTGAGGGTCTGTTGAAAGAGAGAGAGCCCGCCGCCGAAATTAAGAAACTGCTTGGGGAAATCCCTCCGGGAGGCGGGCCAGAGCCTGGTGCCTGAGCCTCCCGCCAGAATAACTACATTTTGAACCACTATTTTCTCCTGCCAATCATTCCAGGATCTCAATGGCCACCAGCTGCATGGCCCGGTTCTTAAAAGCATACATATAGCGGTAGTTATGCAGGCGGGTGATAAAGATAAGTTCATTTTTCTCAAGATAGAAATCATCAAGCTCCCTGCCAATGTCAACGTTATAGTAGTCGCTTAGATATTCCAGCAGCTTATCCAGATCTATGTGCTCAAAGTAATTAAGGAGATGGCTATAATCTTCATACTGCCCTACCCGCTCCAGGTGGAACATCTTCTGGGCGATAAAAAAGATAATATGCTCCCTGGTGTTCTCCATACTTTTTCTCTGCATACTTTTCTATCTTCGACTCCTGAACCCAAAAAAAGGTACTCTTTTTTTCCACTCCTGCATTTAAAACAGCTCAATTATGCACTGTTAGGCGCTGACAAATTAAGCGCCGCCTTCTTGACTGTCTCCAAAGAGAAAGTTAAAATCAGCCAAGAATTTTTCAAGGAGATATGCATGGCCAAAAGTTTCGGTCTGGAGATTAATCCCTGGGTATACGTGGCAAAGTATGATGAAGAGAAGAGGTGGCAGGAGAGTTATGTTGAAAAGGAACACCTTACCCCGGAGCAGGAAGAAAGGTTGAGCCCCATAGAACGGGCGGAACTCATGGCAAAGCGTAATTCTTTTCCCGAGCTTCCCCTGGTGAATTACACCTCCCAGTACGGTTTGGGCTGTTTTGAGGGATTGAAGGGATTCCCCCAGAAAGACGGCAGCATCAAGATATTCCGGCCGGATGAAAACGGACTCCGCATGGCACGTTCCATGGAGGGATTACTGATGCCTCCATATCCCCCGGAGCTCTTTATGGATGCAGCCAGGGAAGTGGTTAAAAGAAATAAATCTTTAGGCTTTACACCTGTCTATGATCCCGCCTGGGAAAAAGATGACTTCCTTTCAGCTTACTCTGTTTATATCCGTCCCTTTTCCTTTACTGAGCCCGGCATCGGTGTGAACCTGAGCGAAAATCCCTGGGTGATAATGATTACCACCAAAGTCGGCTCCTACTTTGAACCAGGCACTTCTAAAGCGATTACCACAGAGCGGATCAGGGCCACAGCAGGCGGCACCGGTTGGATAAAAACGGCATCCAACTACGTGATCAGCGCCCTGGCAAAAAAAGAGGCGGGAAAGCAAGGATACATGGAAACCGTGTTTCTGGATGCCAGGGAACGTAAATATATCGAAGAGGGCTCATCATGCAACCTCTTCTTTGTTTTAAAAGATAATACATTGGTCACACCTGCTCTGCAGGATACCATTCTTCCCGGCATTACCAGAAAATCAATTCTGCAGATAGCCCGGGATGAGGGTTTGAAGGCCGAGGAACGGTCCATTTCCATCGAAGAGGTTTTCTCGGAGGCAAAGGAGTTTTTTGCCTGTGGTACCGCTGCCGGAGTATCCTTTATGTCTTCCATAACCCACCATGGGAAGGAAGCAGTATTTGGGGATGGTACCATGGGAGAATTCACCGCACTGGCCCTGAAAACTCTGAAAGGCATCCAATATGGGGCCATTGAAGACCATCGCAACTGGATGGTAGATGTTGGCTAAGAGAAGGGCAAAGAAATAGAAAGGCAGCGCTCTTATTGTAAAAACAGCGGCAGCTTAGAAATTCTGCGCTTCAGTATCCTTGGGAATTCTCAAGTAGATCTGGGGCTGGAATCCGGTTTCCGGATAGATCATACCACGCTGATTTAGATAGGCCAGGTTCCTGGTCTCCGCCCGCACCATGCTTTCGGGATCTCGGCTCAATAAATCGTAGTATTCTGAAGAAAAGGTCAGATTTACCAGAGCCTGAGACTGCTTTTTATCATCACTCAACTGCAGGCCAAGCTCTCCCAGGGTAACCCCCAGGTTATTGTAAACCTTCATTATATTCTCTAATAAAGCCCGGTGTTCCGGATTTTCCTCTCTGCGCAGGTAGGGAATATTGTCTTTAGTTCTTTCCAGCATATCCAGCAGGTGTAAATAATATCCCTGAGCAGCGAAATAATCTTTGCGCTGAAAAAGAGTATTGGCCAGAGAATAAAGGGCATTGGGATTATTACCGGTTGTTTCCGCCACTTTGGAAAAATCAAGCAGGGCCTGTCCATAGCGCTGCCCGGCATAATTGATGAAACCGAGCTTATAGTCCAGCTCAGGATTTTTGTAATAATTATCCTTAGCCTTTTTATAGCTGCTGAATGACGTATCAAGATTGCCCTCGATATAGTAATAGATATCCGCCAGGTTATAATAAACTTCGCCGAACTCTTCTCTTTTTTCCAGGATATTATGCTTCTGGAAGCTCTCTATATCCTTCAGGGCAAGGTTATAGTGTTCCTCTGCTTTCAGGTACTCTCTCTTGTTCCAGTAATATTTGCCCATGCGGTTATGGGAATCGATCAGCATGACCACATCTTTATCCGGATTATTTTTATCTTTGAGCAGGTCAATAGATTTTTCCAAAGCCTTGAGCTCTTCGCCTGTATCCCCGATATGGTTGAAATAGCGGGCCAGGTTGTAATGGATTTCAGGGATATCCGCCTTCACTTTCATGGCCTTGAAGAGGGTGTCGGATACTTCATCATACTCATGCTGATCCAATAAGTAGCCGCCGAGTTCAGCATATACCGCAGGATCGATTTTTATTTTTTCATCACTCTCCAGCACCATCTTAAGCTTCTTCACCTCTTCAAGCCGGTCGGTGCGTATGAAATATTTGAGCATACGGAACATTACCTCTTCTTTATCCCCGTAAAACTCCAGAAGAGAGGCATAAGCAAAACGGGCATCCTCAAAGTGGCTGCTCTCCTGCTCTGCCCATTCCAGGTGATTGTCTCCGGATGCCAGTAGTCCATCATAATCACGGAAATCTTCTTCAAGCAGCAATCTCAGCTTTTCATCGGCTTTAGGATAATCCTTCAGATAATTGGTTGCTAAATCAGCATAATCCAACAGGCCCTGCCGGTCATTTTTAAAACGCTCAAGAAGCTGTTCATACTTTTCTTCCGCCAGCCTGAATTGATTATAATCCCGGAAGCCCTCGGCATATTTCCCGAACCATCTTTTAATCGGCCGCACACCCACTGCTTTATCAAATATAGAGTTGGCATCGGTGTAGTTTTTCTCAACTATATGTTCGTAACCCTGCCGGTATAGATGACCGGCATAGAGCGGGCGGTAAATATAATTATAGCCTGCGTATCCCAGTAGTGAAACAAGTATCAGGCTTAAAACAAACACCCGCAGTACCGGAAGGATGTTTTCCCTGAAAGCATAGGCAAAGGTCTTCCTTTCCAGCTCAAAGGCCAGACCGGTCTTCCTCTCAAAGGCCCTGGGCAGGGAAATCTTTTTGCCTACCAGCCTGGAAACGTAAGCGGCAATTGTTTTAGGCGCCGCACCTTCAACAAGATAGCCTACCAAGGTCTGCAGTTTGTCACCGGCGAGCTTCTTTTCAACAATCAGCTCTTCAATGGCGATTTTCAGATTCCGCGGTATAAGTGTTAGAGCCTTCTGCACCTGGGCGAAATCTTCTTCGCTTAGCTCAAACCCTTCTTCAGCCTCCTCAATTTCCTGCTCAGCTCCCTCTGCTTGAGCGGGCATTTCTGCTTCAGCCTCGGGGATCTTCTCTTCTTCTTCAATCTCAAACTCTTCACCGAAATCGGGCAAAGCAAATTCATCTATCTGAAAATCATCTTCTCCGCCCTCTTCAGCCTCGAAGATAAGCTCTTCCGCTTCTTCTTCCTCTGGTGGCGCTCCGGCGTCCGCGCCTTCTTCCGCTTCAAAATCAGGATATTCTATCTCCTCTTCAGCCACTGCCGGTGGGCCGGCCTCCTCGACGATTGCCTCTTCTTCGGCTGCTTCTTCCGCGGCTGCCTCTTCCGCGATTTCCCAGCCTTCCGGCTCAGCGGCTTCCCCGGCAACCTCGAAATCTTCAGGCAGCTCAAATTCCTCAGGAAAAGGAAAATCTTCACCGGGTTCTTCCTCAGGCAGCTCTTCCTCAGGCAGCTCTTCCTCAGGCAGCTCTTCCCCAGGCAGCTCTTCCCCAGGCAGCTCTTCCCCAGGGGGCGCCTCATCAGGCGGAAACTCCATTTCAGGCAGCTCTTCTTCACCCGGCAGTTCTGCCTCTGCAAATACCTCTTCCTCTGCCAACTCTTCACCCGGCAGTTCTGCCTCTGCAAACACCTCTTCCCCTGCCTCTGCTGAGGGTGCTGCTTCCTCTCCCTCAAAAAGCGAAGCAAAATCAAAGTCAGGAGACTCCCCTTCAGTTTCACCAGCTGCTTCTGCAACGCCCGGACCGGCACCTTCAGCCTCAGGTAGAGCGAACTCGTCAAACCCCTCCGGCGGGGCTTCTCCTGCAGTCTCTGCATCCTCTGCAACCTCTGCAGCCTCTGCTGACGGTTCGAGCAATTCACTCAAATCAGCAGCAAGGCCCTGTTCCGGAGGAAAAATCTCTTCAATCTCTTCAGAGCGTGCCGCAAGTATTTCCGGCTCTGAACCCAACGAGTTTAATATCTCTTTAAAACGCTCAATATCCTGGAGAGTAGGCATACTTCTTCCTATCACAAATGTCGGTTAAGGTTGGTAAGATATTAAGAAGCAATACTCAAGACCATCAACCTTACTACCGATTTTTTATTATATCAGATGTATGAAAAACTATAAATCCTTTGTTCCGACAATTATGCTGCTTCTCTGCTCTTTAGCGCCTGTCAATGGTATTGATATGAATCCCCTGATCATGGATATCAGGATACTCGGTTTAGAAGAGGCCGGGCCGCCCATGGTTATGGGTAATAAGCTCATTTTAACCTATAAAAATAGAACCCACATAGATGCATATTGGGTAAAAATGGTGGGCGCCCGCTTCGAGCATGAAAATTACCGTATACTCCATACCTACTACCGAAATGAGCAGAATATTTTCATTTTACCCTATCCTCTCCCTGATAACCTGGTAAAGCTCAAATACCGGATTGTTGTGGATGGTCTCTGGATGAGTGATCCCTTTAACCCGGAGCAAGAAAAGGATATTCTGGGCACTGTCTTCTCAGTTGTGAAAATCGCTCCATCAACACCAACAATTTTTAAAAATCCCCGGATCAACCCGGATGGAAGCGTTACCCTTATATACAGAAGCACCTATGCAGGCAGGGTGACTCTAACCGGCGAATTCAATAACTGGGATCCCTTCAGCCACAGTCTGATGCAAGAAAAACCTGGATTATTCAGTATTACCCTGAGGCTGCTTCCCGGTCCCCACTACTACCTTTTTGTGGTTGACGGCAATAAAACCCTCGACCCTTTCAACCTGGACAGCGCCACCGACTATGAGGACTACCGGGTATCAACATTTACCCTGCCTTTAAACCCGCCCAGGTAGTTGCCTGATTAACACATGAAAACGGCAACCCCGCCTGATATCAAGGCCTCCGCTCTGCTGTTTGCTGAAAAACCCGCTTAGTAAAAATCTTAACCTTAACAACATACTTCCGGCAAATAAATAATGACCAATATGGCCAATTTAATTATATTATACTTTACCAGAGCCCATTTTAAGGGTAGATTATTACTAATTCGCTAGTGATAAAGCGGATCAGTTTGACTATCCTAAAACAATAGGGAAAAGATAGAATGTGGAAATACAGCGACCGGGTTATAGATCATTATGAAAATCCCCGTAATGTGGGGGTGGTGGAAAATGCCGACGCCACAGGCGAGGTAGGTTCCGTCGTTTGCGGAGACGCTTTAAAACTGACCTTAAAGATCGAAGATGGTATTATAAAAGAGGCCCGTTTCAAGACCTTCGGCTGCGGCAGCGCTATAGCGGCGTCATCCGCCCTTACTGAAATGATCAAGGGCAAAAGCCTGGAAGAGGCGGCAAAAATAACCAACAAGGATATCGTTGATTATCTTGGCGGCCTGCCGCAGGCAAAAATGCATTGCTCGGTCATGGGACAGGAAGCCCTGGAAGCGGCCATACTCGATTACCGGGGAGAAAAATACGACCATAAGGCTGAGGATGAAGGCGAAATAATCTGCAAATGTTTCGGCGTTACCGACCGGAAGATCCGCCGCGTGGCTTTAGAAAACAATCTACATGCGGTTGAGGAGATTACCGATTATACAAAAGCCGGGGGAGGCTGCGGCAGCTGCCTCTACCGGATCGAGGAAATTATAGATGAGTTATGGGAAGAGCAAGCCAAAAAAAATAATACTGGAGGAAAAATGACACCTGTACAAAAAATGAAAAAAATCGAAGCGGTTATTGAAGAGGAGATTCGCCCCATACTTCGCCGCGACGGCGGGGATATTGAGCTGATTGATGTAAAGGATAACCAGGTCGTAGTCCGGTTAATGGGTATGTGCGCCGGCTGTCATGCAGCGGTTTTAACCTTAAAGGGATTAGTCGAAGAGAAGCTCCGGGAATTGGTGGATCCAGACCTGGAGGTTGTGCAAGATGGGCTCCATTGACACCTATCGAAAAGAGGTTGTTTATTTAGACAACAACGCCACTACCCGGGTAGCGCCTGAAGCATTAGAAGCGATGCTGCCCTTTTTAAAGGAAAAATACGGCAATCCCTCGAGCATGCATTCCTTCGGGGGTGATTTAGATAATGAACTGGACAGGGCGCGCCTGAGAATTGCTTCACTTCTGGGCTGTCAGCCCCAGGAGATTGTTTTCACCTCCTGCGGATCAGAGAGCGACAACTTCGCTATTCGCGGTCTGGTAGAAGCTTATCCGGAAAAGCGCCATATAATCACCACCACAGTTGAGCATCCGGCCATCAAAAACCAGATCCCTTACTTGAAAAAACAGGGCTTAAGGGTTACCGAGATCACGGTAGACGGCAAAGGAAATATCGATCTTAACAAAATCGAGGAAGCAATAGAGGAAGATACCCTGCTTATTTCCTGCATGTATGCCAATAATGAAACCGGGGTGATCTTTCCGGTAAGAGAAATCGGCGACCTGGCTCACCGGCGGGGGGTCCTGTTCCACAGCGATGCAGTCCAGGCCCTGGGGAAATTACCCATAGACTTGAACCATCTACCCATAGATCTGCTCTCTTTTTCAGGCCATAAAATCCATGCACCCAAAGGAATCGGGGGTCTCTTTATAAGGCGGGGCATTAAAATACGTCCCCTGATTATCGGCGGCCACCAGGAGCGCAGCAGGCGCGGGGGTACGGAGAACCTGCCCTATATTGTAGCCCTTGGCAGGGCGGCCGAATTAGCCGCTGAAAATATTGATGGGGAAAAAAACAGGGTAGCCTATTTGCGGGATAAGCTGGAAAAGGGAATACTTTCAGCAATTGAATCAACAGAGGTGAACGGCACTACCGAGCCGCGGCTGCCCAATACCACCAATATCGGCATCCACTTTGTAGAGGGCGAAGCCCTGCTCCTGGCCATGGACAAGTACAATATTGCCGCTTCCACAGGTTCCGCTTGTGCTTCAGGCTCTCTCCAACCCTCTCATGTGCTGAGAGCCATGGGTGTGCCCTTTACCAGTATCCACGGTTCGGTGCGTTTTTCCTTAAGCATCTACAATACCGAAGAAGAGATTGATTATGTTCTACAGGTACTGCCTGAGATAGTAGAAAAACTGCGCCGGGTATCTCCCTTTCATTCTTTAGAGGATGTTAAAGCCTTTGGCGCTTGATGGTAACCACTTCGCCGCCCTTGACAGCCGGTCTGCTCTGCAGCAGGCCCTGCAGGCGGTCAAAGGAAGGGGTAAAGCCGCTATTACCGGCCTCCAGAATTCTACGGATGCGGGCTTCTTTCTGCGGATAGCTTTCAATTAAACGCCCCGGCACCAGTTCCCGGAAGTAGTAATCTACTCCCCGCCGCGGTTGTTGCATAAGGTAGGCCTGGAACTCATTCACCACCAGATAGTGATCTGCAGTGTCATATCCTGCCCAGTTCAGGAATAAAAGCCAGTACTCCTGCTCTTCAAAAGAAAGCTCCTGCCAGGCTGCGAAACAACCCTCTCTGTAATCGGGGCGGGAAAAAAATATACCATGAAAGATTTCATGGGTAAGCAGGTGGCAGCGCAGCGCTTTTGAGGAACTCCTGGAAATCGAGATAATCCCGCCCTCTCCCGGCTCATATCCCGAACTCTTCTTTATTATAACCCCGTTTTCAGTAAGAATACTTTTTAGACGCTCTTCCTCCCGGGTAAGGGGAGATCTCTCTACCTTATTAAAAAAGCGGGCCAGATCCTTGGCACGGTAATCATGAGCATTGTAACCATGCTTTCCTGCCAGCTCCGCAAGCGTGAAAATATTTCCCCTGAACCCCTTCTTTTCAACATAGAAGGCCAGCCTTTTAAAAAAGCGGTCCTGTACGGAATAATCTGCGGTGTCTATAATAAGAATATGGGGATATAGATCCCAGGAAAAAAGCTCAAAATCAGGGTCACGCCACTCTTCCTGGTTATAAGCCAGCACGGTTCCGGGATCAGCAGGCAGGGGCAGCAGGGGGGTTCCATATCCCAACAGAAGCTGCAAACCCCTAATGGTAACCTGCACCTCTTCATTTTCCCCGCTGAAGTTAATTAGCTCCAGGGGAAGCAAGTCGGAATGGGGATAGATATATACCCTGCGATTACCCGGTTTTACCTCTACGGAATATTTTTCTTTTTCCCCGGCGGCTTCCAGGGTTAATTTGGCCCATCCACCTGCACCCAGGATAATTCCCTGGTCCAAACCTCTGAAATCCGCCCAGGTCCCCTCAATGGGAACGATCAGGTCAAGGACAAGTGTCCATATCCACCTGTTATTTGCCGGAGGCGGCGCTAAAAACATCTCCCTGGGCAGGCTCAGCAACAGCGAAGCAGGATATTGATCTTTGCCGGCAGAAATATCCAGCACCCGCGCTTTTGCATTCAGAGAGATATCATAGGACAAAGCAGGAGTATCATGCCGTGCCGCCTCCGCTTCCGCGACAACCGGCTCTCCACCACCGCCCCCATCGCATCCGCTTATGCCAAGCAGAAAGAGTAATATCCAAAAATAGAATAATATTCTCAAAATCTATATTACAAAGACAGGATACTCTTTGCCATCAGCCTGGCTATCTCGCGCTTTCGCTTGGGCGGCAGCTCCATATCGTGCCTTAAGAAGCTCTCAAACCTGCCGATAAATTCATCCGGCAGCCTGGGGAGCGCCTTTACACGCTCATAGAGCATCCTGCTGGAGGGTTCGAACTGCTTATTATAGGCAAAGAGGAAACTGCACATGCTTCTAATGAAACTGGCCGCAGAATGGAGGTAAAAGAGCCGGTCGTTACGGTATACCGAGGCATCCAGGTCATTAAGGTAAAACTCAATAGAAAAACGGGTGGAATCCATGATAATTTTCCAGAAATCCTCCGGCGGCTCTTCCAGCCGCTTCTGGATGGTTTTCAGCCAATCATTTTTACTGAAAAGCACCTGGCCCCTGGTAAGCCGGTAGAACATATTGGTGCCTGAATCCCGAAAGACCCATAAATACTCTTCAATACGTTTTAATATCAGGTCAAAACGGTTAGTTTCCTTGTAACGGATCCTTACC
Organism: Spirochaetales bacterium; assembly: GCA_030604195.1. GTDB lineage: Bacteria > Spirochaetota > Spirochaetia > SZUA-6 > DRHE01 > DRHE01. Next base: position 40,168 of record JAUVWI010000017.1, on the reverse strand, counting down.
GGCAGATCCTCAACCAGGAATCTATCCTCGGGAAAAACCAGCGAGGTCTCAAGCATAATGCCAATTTTAAGCTTCTCTTTGCGGTCATTCCGCGGCGGTAGTGTTCCCAGGTGGTAGATATCCAGATTAATATTAAAATAGGGATCTATGGTCTCAATTTCAGCGGCTTCGCCCAGTATAATAGCCTCAACACTATTCCAACCGGAGATAATCTCGGCAAATTTTCCGGCAATTCTTTCTACTTTTTTCTTCATTGCTCCCCCCCTGTCTTCTAAAGAACTATTTGCTATAACCGGATCATTATGCCATTATACCTTTGGATTTGCAATGGAAAAAGAAGGTAACCGCTCCCCCTTAAACCAGGGCAGAGAACATCTCTTAGCCGCAATTATACCCCCGAGCAATATCAGCCGGCAAATTGATCTTATCAGGGAGCGGCTCTTCAGTGACTATTGCCTGGTCTCTGCGGCCGCGCTTCCCCCGCTTATACCGCTTCTATTTCTGCCCCCAGGCCGGTACACTCTGCAGGAAGTGCAGCTCAAAGAGAAAATCGGCAGGGCCTTTTCCATTACCACCGGTCATTACCGGGAATATCAGGGGAATTTATTCCTGACAGTTGATTCTAATGGCGGCTATGATAGTCTTAAGCAGGAATTGAAGAATTATTTCTTACCCTTGCCAGGCTCAGTGAAAAAGGCAGGTTCTCCGGGATTGCCCTTTCCCTGCACCGAAGGTTTTTTCCTGACAGCGCCGGAAAGACTTGCCGACTTCGGCAAAGTAATAAAAAAAGTGATAAAAAACTTGAGAATCCCCGGGCCCGTGCATTTTTCCTCTTATTCTTTAGCTATCTTGAAGCTTGAAAGTTTTTCACACCCTGGCGAATGGTGGCAGAATAGCCGCTGGGAAGAAATAACCAGGCTTAACTGCCGCAAACCACCAAAAAGAGGTGCACAACCCTAACAGAGCTGGGGCAGCTGCCTCCGGACCACTCTTTCCAGCCTCTCAATTACTTCAGCAACCGGAAAGGTGAAACCCTCCCGGTGAAGATTGGTGCAGAAAGCTTCATGACTCCGCCCCTGACGATATTCCGGCACAATTGATGGATAACTTAAGTAACGGCTGAAAAGAGTCAGATCGTTGCAGACCAGCAGGCTTGCCTGGTAAAAAAGCAGGCGGCGGCGGCGGAAGAGCGAGCTGCCCAGTATCTTCCTTCCCCCTAAGCACAGATCGGAAATGCCGCGCTCCTCCACGCGGTTTATGCCCATTTCAAAAAGCGCCTGCTTAAACCAGGAATTGATGGCTTGAGCATATTCCCGGTTGCCAAAGGGCTGTGAAACCTCTTTAACCAGGGCTAAAACCACCTGCCCCGGAGAGAGCACGACTGTGCCGCCCCCTCCTTTTCTCTTTAAAACAGAAATACCGCAGCTCGGAGCGGTTAGCAGATCATTCTCCGCCATGCGTCCGGCGCCCAGGACAATTACAGTATCAACAGGTTCATAGATCCTGAATGCTGCTTCCCCGCTGTTCTGGCAGATAGAAAGGAGATCCTCATTAACGGTCAAATCTTGGGCTTATGCTCCATATTTTTTCAGTTTGCCCGCATAGCCTAAAGCGATGCGAATTAAATTTGTGCCTTCAATCACTCCCCATACATCCCCGGCGCAGGCGCGTTCGCCGAACTCTTTTGCCCCGCCGGAACGAGTAAGGGAAACAAGCGGAGTGTGTATTAAAAAGGGCACCGGGTGGCTGGAATGGGCTTTTAACAGGGCCGGTGTGGAGTGGTCGCCGGTAACCACCAATACATCAGGTTTCATTTCCAGGATTTTTGGAACAATAGCATCCACCTTTTCAATTTCCGCGACCTTTCCCTTAAAATTGCCGTCTTCACCCTTAGAGTCCGTGTACTTATGATGGATAAAAAAGAAGTCAAAATTCTGCCAGTAACTTTTAAGCGCGTCCAGCTGATCATCCAGACCGCTCAGATTTTCAATAACCTGCATACCCAGGAGCCGGCTTATTCCCTTATAATCGGGATATACAGCCAGGGCCAGGGGTTTAAGGCCGAAAAGTTCCGGCATGGAGGGAATATGGGGAAGCTCGGCAAAACCGCGCATCAGCAGCGCATTCGCCGGCTTTTCATTTTTAAGGATTTCCAGGGATTGGCTGATAAACTCTTTGACAATCCCTGCGGTTTTTTTCCCTGCAGCAGAGAGCGCTTTGGGATCCAGGGCCTTTACTCCCACTTTCTGGGGATCGGTATCAGCCACTTGATCGGATAAACCTTCACCCCGAAAAATTACCACGGCGCGGTAATCCTGAACCGGTTTTATAAAGATCTCAACCCCGCTTATGGCCACCTGGTTAAGCAGTTCGCACAACCCGGCGCATTCATCAGTCGGAATACGCCCGGCCCGGCGGTCGGTTATATTTCCCTGTTCATCACGCGATGCAAAATTCATACGCGCAGCTACATCACCGGCTTTCATGGGAAAACCGATTCCCATGGCTGCCACCACCCCTCTGCCAATGGGATAATCAGTAGGCTGGTAGCCGAATAACGCGAAATGACCAGGAGCTGAGCCCGGGGTAACGCCAAAACCTATAGGCTGATGCAGTCCGCATTCCGAATCTGCTGCCAGGGCGTCCAGATTGGGCGTGGCCGCGCTCTCCAATTCGGTTTTGCCGCCCCTCTCTAAAGGCAGCCCGCCGAGCCCGTCGAGAATCAGAAAAACGATCCTTTTTTCACTTTGCTCGATCAAATCTTCCAGGTATTTATCCATATTTTTTCTCCATATTTTTAAATAATGGTACTTTTTCAGCCGCTCTTTGGTCAAGCAGCCCTGGAATTTATAAGCGCCTGCGGAAAACTCGGTCAGGTAGCCTTTAAAAGGAAAACAGCAGGATAAATAAAAAATTCTTTTGACAATTCTACGAAATATATACTATGATAGCTCAAAAGCTTGTTATTTTAACAAGAAATATTAAAGTCCAGCGCCCGAATATATTGAGTTGGACTTCTGTCTTGAGAACTTCGGTTGCGGATGTAATCTGCGATGGATAAATATAAAGTATAATCAATACTGCGGGGAAAGGAGGAATATCTGACAGGCCAGGAATCCAGAAGAAGGCTGATTCTCACTATCCTTAGCCAGGAAAAGATCCACAACCAGGAACAGCTTCAACGGCGGCTGCAGCAGGAGGGTGATAATGTTACTCAAGCCACCCTTTCGCGGGATATTAAATTCTTAGGTATAGCCCGGGTGCCTGACCCGGTTGATGGTTATATCTATGTTATAAAAGAAAAGGTAAATCCTACACCGGAACCATATCTGCGGGATGATATAAGCCGCGGTATTACCGATATCCACTTTTCAGGTAATCTGGCAGTGATTAGAACAAAACTCGGTCACGGCCACAGTGTAAGCTTTGCCATAGACCGCCTCGAAATTCCCTATGTGCTTGGTAGTATTGGTGGTGAAGATACACTGCTCGTTATCTTCAGTGAAGGGGCTGATAAAAGCGGGTTTGTTAAATCGATCACCGGCCGGGATTCCCTTCATACTAACTGAACGGCTTAAACTGAAGCAGTTAAACCTGAGTTTTATAATCTCATTCCTACCAGGGTCGACTATTGACCTGTACCTTCAAATAGTCTTATATTGGGTCAGATATACCCGGGATGTAGCCTAGGGGCTAGGGCGCCTGCTTTGGGAGCAGGAGATCGGAGGTTCGAATCCTCTCATCCCGACGAGCGTCCATAGCTCAGTTGGATAGAGCAACAGCCTTCTAAGCTGTGGGTCGCAGGTTCGAATCCTGCTGGACGTGCTTTAATTTCTAAGAAAAATACCTGTTTAGGGCTTGACTTACACCAAAATTTACACCAAAAATAAAATGTGAGAGACGATTACACCCTTTTTAGGCGAAAAGGCTCTAAGACCTGGTACTTTTATTACTACAAAGGTAATGAGCGGATAGCCAGATCAACCGGTAAAAGCTTAAAACATGAGGCTAAGCAAGAAGCAAGAAAGTTCGTAGAGAGAGGTAAAGTATCAGATATTACCTTGAATGATTTTTCGAAGGACTTCTTCCTCTGGGATCGTTGCCCCTGGATTAAAAGGCAGCATTCTAAAGGCAGATCATTTTCAAAGCAAGTTGCACACGAAAGAAGAGCACACCTAAGAAACTATATCCTTCCCGAATTTGGAAAATATTACTTAACTGAGCTGAATAAACGAAGCATTGAGAACTGGCTTACTTCCCAGGCGCTGTCGAATCAAACAAAGAATCATATCTTGTATAGCTTTAGGATCGTACTTAGAGATGCTGAGGATGCAGAGCTACTAGAAAAGAATGTCCTGGACAGAGTCGAGCCATTTGGTAATGAAGCAAAAAAAAGAGATGTTTTTACAGTTGCCGAGCTTAAGCAGCTTTTCCCCGATGACCGAGAGAAGCTGCTGGAAATATGGGGCTCTCTCAAACATGCCACCTGTTATATAATACTCGCGTCAACGGGAATTCGTACCGGAGAAGTACGGGCGCTTCAATGGCTGCATAATATAAGTGACGGCGCTCTGCTTATAGACAAAGCTGTTAAAGCGGATAGCAGTATCGGAACGACAAAGAGCAAGGACGTGCGTATTGTCCTGCTCCCCGCGAAAGCACAGAGACTATTAAATGAATGGTTCAAAGAAACGCCGTTCTCTGAAAATGTTGATCTTATATTTTTCGGTAATGGTAAAGATAAGCCCTGGAGCAGGGATTATTTATCAAAATACTTCCGCCCCTGCATTGCCCGGGCGAAGATAGAGACCACTGGAAAAAACATAGTCTGTCACAGCTTCAGGCATACTTTTAATACAGTAATGCGCCAGGTGCTCCCACTTGAAATTTTACAAGCTCTGACTGGCCATAAATCAGAATCAATGACAGACCTTTATGACCATCCCACCCTTGAAGCTCGGTTAAAGAAGCTTGAAGGCTCCCGGAAACTGATTGAATCCGTTTGGAGAAATTAATTATAAAGCCGGTTTACGATTTTATGTAGAATTTAGCATTAAAGTAATGATCTACATAAAATAGCCGGTCTTTCCTCAAAACGTTGCACGTGAGGGTTCACCAAGACGTTTTCCAAAGACAGTTGATACTTTTATATAGGGAAATAAGGGGTTCTCCCAGGGGTGCAGAGATTACAAGGTAATATAACTAAACTCTCTATTGATAAGTACTATCTAACTGTTACAAAATAATGAAAAAAAGTAAGAAAAACACTTGCTTTTTATCCGATAAAATGCTATCATACTTAATATGAAACATTCAAAGCAAATGATTGTTAGAGTTACCGATGATACCTTTAAACGTTTCAAGTCGTTATGCTCTCTTGCCGGCACTTCTATGACAAAGGAAGTTCGGACTTTCATTGAAAAACAAGTTGCTTCAACATCATTGCATAATGAGGGGGCAATCGGAGAAAAATAATTAATTTGATCTTTTTCATTCCAATCGTTGATCGTTGATCGTTGATTGGAGCCTTGCCCGAGACTGCGACGAAGAAATTCTATAGGCAGCTCACCAAAATCATTCACTGATTTTCAAACATGACTTTCATGTTTGGGAGGGGAGCTGCTATGCAGAGTTTACTTTCAATTTCCGAAACCGCTAAATTTTTAAACATTTCGACTAGTTCATTATATCGTTTAACAAGCCGCAAACAAATTCCATATATCAAAATAGGTGCTAGAGTTGTTTTCAAAGTTGGCGCCATAGAGTCCTGGTTGGAAGAGCGCTCTATTAATCCAGGGGGCGACGGTGTCTAATCAGGCAGCTATTGCTTTAAAGTCTATATCTGATATTTTTGTGAAAACATTTCAGCCATATCAAAAGAGATATACGGTACAACAAAATCAAGGATTATTTGAAAACTACTGGTTTACGAATAATCAATATTTAAATTCTGAAATAATCCGGCGGGCAATCCTGGGCGAAATAGTTGCCGGGTATTTTGTAACCAATTCGCCTAATATCCTGGGGATCGATATAGATGATCACCAGGGGACAGCCTGGAAGGGAGGACGACCTTCACCTTACCTGCTTTCCGTTTATAGTCAGGTAGTACAAAGGCTTAGGTCTTTACCAAGCTTACTATTACAATCCCCTCACGGTCTTCATGCGTACTGGATTCTTGAACAGAACATACCAGCAGTTATTTTATTTGATGAAGCAAAAAAGTTATTAGGAAATACGCCGGTAGAGATCAAGCCTACTCCTACCGCTTCTTTACGGATCCCGGTGGAAAAGCGATTTATTGATCCTGAGAATTTTCAGCTTCTTAATATTCCGCTATACATGATCATTCAGCAAATGTGGATATATCACCCAGCTTTTATCTTTGATGATTCTGTTTTTCCAGAGTCGATCCGGGAAAGCTTGAATACAAAAAAAGCAAAACTAAGGACCTTAAAAAACCTACCCAGGATTGAGAAGGTAGAAAAAGAGCTAATGCCTTTCGTAAACGGCCAGACAAATGATGTAAAAATGAAGCTATGCCTCACCTATAGAATGGCCGGTCTTTCGGTAGAAGAGGCAGTTTACAGGTTCGGAATGTGTTTGCTTCAGTCTCCATTTTACACCGGCAATCTTAGGAATCCAGGCCAGGCAGAGAAATTTGTCAGGTATGAATATTCAAGAAATGCAAAGGAAAATTACAAGCCGAAGCCGAGGGATTTACAGCTTGACTTTTTTAACAAGCTTGCTGCTGAAAATATAGCGGCTCAACAACCGTTTGCGAAGCAGCGAACGAAGCCGGTTTTTAGGCTGGCAAATGGAATTCTTGAATGGGCGGATTGGCATAATGAGATTTTAAAGAATAAGGGTCAGACGGCCTTCTTTGACTATTTGTATCCCTGGTATAGGAAGAACCGGAAAGCGGGGTTTTATCCTTTGCCTCAAAGCTACTTGAGAAAACTCAATTTCAGATATTTTGACGTTCTGCCCTGGCTTGAAAATATAGGTTTTCTGAGGCAAGCGCCTTTTAAATATTTACCAAAGGGCGGTATTTGCAAATATTTTAATATAGAAAGGCAGAAATTTTGTTGACGGCAAATATTTTCAAAAGGTTCTTTATATATATAGGTATAAATAGAGTAATGGGGAATACAATACTGTTTATATATGTAGTAGCACTTCTCAAGAATATAAGGGGTAAATTAATCGTAAAGGGGCTTTACAATAATCGGCTAGTTTATTGTTGGAAATGTTAAAGGGTATTTTATAAATATGACGGAGGGGAAGATGGCGAAAACATTAGAGCGGAAAGTATTTGAATTGAGTCGAGAGTGTGAATTCTTCACTGAAAAAGAATTAACTATGCAAATCGGCCATGAAAAAGATTTTTGGTATGTAGCGCTTATCAAAGAGTTAATGGACAATTCACTCGATGCTTGCGAGGTTGGATGTATTGATCCGGAGGTCGGGGTGGTGGTAACCGATGATTATTTTGAGGTCAGAGATAACGGGCCTGGAATATCTAAAAAAACTATAATCAAATCTCTTAACTATTTTATGCGCATATCTGATAAACAATTTTATGTCAGTCCGACCAGGGGACAAATGGGAAATGCGCTTAAAACTGTATGGGCTGCTCCTTATGTTGCTAATGGCATAGGCAAAGTTGAGGTCAAATCTAAGGGATTTGAGCACGTAATTGAAACATCCTTAGATAGAATTGTTCAGCGACCGATGATAGAACATAATAGCCAAAAAAAGGCTTCTGTAAAGAATGGCACTATTGTAAGGGTTTATTGGTCAAATTCAGCTACCTTAGAAGATGAAGAAAATGCGTATTCTTACAAAGCCAAGCCTCCAAGCATAGAAGAAATTGTATCTCAATATTCTGTTTTCAATCCTCATAGTTCTTTTATTCTAGGCAATTCTAAGCATAACGCAAGAAATACAAACTGGAAAAAATGGAAAACCGATATGCCGACCTGTATTCACTGGTATAACGAATATACATTGAGAGAGCTGATTGCTGCTTACGTTGCTTTTGAGCGTAATGGTAATAACGGAAAGCCGAAGACTGTCCGGGAATTTGTATCTGAGTTCAAAGGATTGTCGAGCACTCTGAAACAAAAAAAGATCACGAAAGGTTTTTCTGGAATGTTCTTACATGATTTGATTAAAGATAATGACATCGACATGGATATTGTTAGGGGTTTACTGGATAGCATGAAAGAAAACTCTGTGCCAGTTAAACCTTATTCTATGGGTTTAATCGGTGAAGATAATTTCAAATCCTGGTTAAAACTTAATCAACAAATCATCGAGGAAAGCTTTCAGTACAGCAAGAAATCTGGATTCGATAAAAACAACCTACCATATATATTTGAAGTTTGTTTTGCTGTTAAGACCGATCCAGAAGAACATAGAACAATTATTACAGGGTTGAACTGGACTCCGACATTAGGTATTCCAGCAACAGAAATAAGTGAGGCACTTGGTAAATGCTCTGTTCACAAACAAGATCCGGTTGTATTGATCATTCACATGGCAAAGCCGAGATTTGAATTTGTTGACCGTGGCAAAACAAGGATGGCATTATGAGCGACTCCATGACAAAAGATATGTTTTCTGCAATCTCTAAAGTTACTAAACAGTGGAAAACTGAGAAGAAAAAAGCAGACAAAGATGACAGGCTGTCTTCCAAACAATATGCATGCTTTTATAAACCTGCAAGGATTACAATAAAAGAAGTTGCTTATGAAGTAATGGAAGAGGCTTATAAAAAGGCCAGTTCAAACGGAAAGTATTATGCGAATGCCCGACAAATATTTTATGCAGCAAGACCTTATATTTTAAAACAAACCGATAAGAGTCGACTTGATAGTCAGTATTTTACTCAAACTCTTTTAAAAGATTACATTGAGGATTATGCGCCTAATTGGAAAATAGCTTGGGATGCAAGAGGCCATTTTAGAGAACCTCATACAAACAAGGCAATAGGTATCGGTGGAATTCAGGTAGAAAAATATATTCATAGTTGGCGTAATGACTCATCCTTTATTTATAAAGAGACTCCCGGCGTTAAGATTAAAACCGACACCATAGGGCCTTTTTGTAGATTCAATTCTGTCCTGTTTATCGAGAAAGAGGGATTCGATGAGATATTGAAAGACGCTAAAATAGGTGAGAAATACGACCTGGCGATAATGAGCACAAAAGGTATACCGGTTAAAGCCTGTTGCGATTTGCTTTGTTCATTAGAATCTATGGTTAATATTTATGTCTTACATGATTTTGACAAATCTGGTTTTACAATTCTAAAGACTTTGCGGGAAGGGACAAGATTGGCAAGGGGTGCCAAGGTTATTGATCTGGGACTGAGATTTGAAGATATTCAAGATTTGCCTCGTGAGCCTGTTTATGAGCGAGGAGAGGAAAATAGATATTATTTGCATAAATGTGGAGCTACGGAAGAAGAAATAGCAATTCTGGCTAGAGATAATGGTTATCGTGGTTGCGCTGGTGAACGAGTAGAATTAAATGCCATGATGAGCGAAGAACTTATTGAATGGCTTGAAGGTAAATTAGAAAAACATGGTGTGAAAAAGACTATACCAGAAGAAAGCATATTGATTGAAGCATACAATAGGGCATATTTTGCAAAAGAGATGGAAAGCTTTATCGAAGAAAAAGAAAATGAGTTCGATGAGAAAAGAGAAGATACTATTCCTGAAGATTTATTAGAACAGGTAAGGGCAGACTTGAAAGAATATCCATCGCATTCATGGGATGAGGCAGTATGGAATATAGCTGAAAATGAATTTGATTCTGACACCGACTAGTTTATGGGATGAAGTTTTAAGGGGTTGAAATGGCAAAAGCGATTGAGAAATAGACCTGCTCATCACAGGTTAGGAAGTGCGGGGTTGTGTCGTTGACGGGAGCCTCCGCTTCCGTTTCATACGGCAGTGAAGTATTTAAGCGCTTCCTGGCCGGCGGGGAACAGGCCAGGGAAGGAGAAAAGGTGGGCTGCATTCTTGATGGTTCGGATTTATCCAGCACAAATTGCATAGAAGAGCGTTGCTGTTGGTGGGATCGGGCTATTATGAAATGCGTTTATATTGAAACGGATCAGCAGCAGGGGATGATCATGGATAAAAGGGATCCGGAAAAGGAGAAGATTGTAAAATAATGCCTCGGAAATGTTCAATTTGCTTTCATGATGAAGCAAAAGCAATCAATCTTTTACTCATTAATGGCCTGCCATACCGAAACATAGCAAAACGATTTGATGTTGATCCAGCGGCTTTATATCGGCACAAAAAAAACCATTTAGCTGAGTTATTGGCAAAAGCAGGAGAAGAAAAAGGAAGTGATCTTCTCCTGGAAGTTAATAAGCTTTGGCAAGATGAGCAGAGGTTATTATCAGCGATACAGACAGAGCTTGCCGATCCGCAAAGACCGGGCAGCTATTGTCTGCATCACAAACCAAAGGACTTGAAGATTGTATACCAAGATGTGGGGGGCAAAACAAGAAAGTTGAAATTGAGTACTTTATTAAAACGCCTGGAAAAGGCTGGAATATGTGTTGAGGAAATCCTGAGCCGGCTTAATCCGGTAAATGAATTCCATAGAGCACAAATAGTTTTAAAGGGCTTGATTGAACTGAAAATAGAAATGTCCATATTGCAGAAACTGGATAAACTGGAAGAGGCGGCAAGGGCATATATGCAGGAGGAAATATATTGAAAATGGCTGTGGTAGAAAAACGAATTGATAACTTATTGGAAACCATGACCGGCGATGGTAAGCTAGAGTTGAAACCTAAAAAGCGGTTATGCGAAATAGATATAATGCACAAATCTAGCGGATTGTTTGAAGAGTTCTCCGGGCTGGTGATAGATCAGGCAAAGAAGCCGCAAGATAAAAGCATTTCAGATAAAATCATGAAAAACCGCCGGCGCAGCGCGGTGATGGATTCGAGAAGCTCAAGTGATCCGATCAAAGAGCTAGAGGAGGTTAAAAGCCTTTATGCCAAAAGATTGATAGAAAATGAGTACATGATAAACCAGGATCGAAGACAGGCCAGGGAGGACAGACAGCAATTATCTGCTAAAATTTCCTCCGATTCTGTTAAGGTCTATCGGTCTTTGCTTTTGCGGATTGATGTCTATGGGCGGGCCTTAAAAGAATTATCAAACAAAAAACACGAAGAGTTATTGAAAGGGAAAATTGAAGGACTATTAAAATCATGCCAGGAATTGTTAATGGAATTCGATAAACATTTTAGGGCCTCAAAGGAAGGGCTGGCCCTTTTCGAAACTGGCATTTTAGAGCTCTAAAAAGCAAGCAGAAATGCATAGATGAGTTCATGAAAATAAACTAGATGAGGGTTAAAATATGGATTTAAAAGAGTTATTTATAAAGCTGAAAAATAGTAAAGAAAACAGGGAAGAGAGGGAAAAAACTGATGAGGCAATGCTGGAAAAATTCCTAGGACTTATGTCTTCAGCTTTTCAATTTGAGCATGGAGCCCTTTCTGCAGAAAAGGAAAAGGAGCTGCTTGATTCAAAAGGATTCATAGAGAAGATGGATTCAAAGCTCCGAAAGCAGGATGGAGTAAAAGAGCTTACATTCATTTATGATGCGGATGCAAAGATAGATAGATTCGGTAAAATCTTTCGGGATTATGGACATCCGCAAAGACAAGATACCGGATCATATATTGTACACGTTCCCACAAATTATGCCGAAAGCCTAGAAAGCATGGCAGCAGAACGCAAAGTTAAAATAGCGGCAGAGCCTCCGAGGGAAATGACAAAAGAGGAAAAGATCGAATCAGGAATCTTCCAATACATTTGTGATAATTTTTCCATTCAAGAATGTGCAAAAGCCTGCAATCTTAGCGTTGTTTCATTCGAGCTTGAGTTGAAAAAAACTTTCAAAGATCGGCAAAAAATGCAAGGACTGCTTGGAAATAACTGGAGAAGCATGGCGGAGAATCGAGGCTGGCTTAAGGAGCCGGATAGTCGAGCGCAGCTTATTAATAATGTGGGTGTGGCAAGAATGGAAGGACTAACCGTTTGTGCAATTGCTAAAAAGTTCAAGGTGAAAATCGGCCTGGTAACTTCAATACTTGGTTACTATCGAAACCAGGGACACAACTGGTTATACACTAGATTTTTCCCTGAATACGGAGCTGGTTGGGAAGCTAAGTCAATAGTCGGTTTTGATCATCGTTTGTATATGGTAGGGGTGCACGATGAGTATATTAAAGACGGCGGAAGTGAAGCTCAATTTGCAGCAGATCAGATAGCTTTTGAATTTGACGATGGTTATATTTTAGCATAGGGAGCGAAGGAGTTTTTAAATGGGTTTGATAGAAATAAAAGAGCGAAGTAATTTTGACGGGGTTGGGCGTATTGACAAAGAGGCCCAGCAACTCAAAGATATTACAATTTTGAATGTTGATACTGGCAATCAGTATATAGCCGGCACAGTCGGCACGAAATTTTCGGAAGAGGCGAGAAGGGATTTAGTCAATCTTGCCGAAAACTGTAAAGTTTTCATAGATCATCAATCTATAAGTGCGGATCGAGACAATAGAGGTGTCCGGTCAATTAAAGATTTGGCTGGCTACATAGAATCCACTTATTTGAATAATGATGGCAAGGTTAAAGGCCATTTTAAATATTTGAAGAAATTTGCGCCAATGATTGAGGAACTTGCTGAGGTAATGCCATCGGAGGTTGGTTTTTCGATACATGCTTTCGGCCCAATGCACAAAGAGGGTCAATATGGAGTCGTTGAAGGTTTTAAAAGATTGCCTTCAGTGGACTTTGTATCTGAAGCCGCACACCAGGGCGGCTTATTCGAAAGTCAACGAAACGAAAATAATAAAGAGGATAATAGTATGGATAAAACGGATATGTATGGTTTGACAGCAGGTGATAAGGCCGTGCTTGAGGCTAGCGAACTTGAAGGTAAAGAATGGGATGATTATAGAAATCGCCTCATAAAAATAAATGAAGTCAAAGAACAGAAAAAGGCTTCTGGCGATAATCGCGATGAGTATTTATCGGCGATAAATAGCGACGATAGTTGGTAAAAATAAGCCGGCTGTACGGTCCCCTCCGCAACCGGCTTTAAATAAGGTTATGCTTTCATCGAGAGTATAATCCATTCTTCCTGCCCTGGGGTCGGTTGGCGGGCTGGCCTTGGGGCTTTTTTTATCTGGCTGAAATAGCCATAGGGCGCAAATAACGGCGATTTAAGGCACTTTAAAGCAGCAAATAAGGGCGAACAAGTATTTTTATTTTTTTAAGGGTAAAACGGCTTGTAGGGGCCTTCACGTTACCCGCAAGTACATTTGAATAGTTTGTTTAGACCTTGATATTTGAGCGTATACGAATTGAGCAGATAAACTAGCCGACTGAAAAAATAATTATAAAAAGTATTGACAACTGCTCTAAGGTATGTTACAAGTATATCATGGCTGCAATATTATTACAAATACCGCAGGAGCTGCGGGCACAATTTAAAGCCTGCTGCGTTTTAAACAAAACGTCAATGCAGGAACAGCTTATAAAGCTAATAACCCAATACATTGCGGAAAACTGTACTGAAGAGGTAGCCAAAGGCGGGCCTTAAAGTTATTCTTAGGGCTTGCCGGGAATAGAGCGGATTTGATCACCCGCTTGAAAACGCCTTTCTCTGAGGGCGCTTTCCCGGCTTATATCAGAGAACAGACAATCCTTTTCAGAGAGGGGGTTATCATGGAAAAATCCATAACAGAATCATTTATTCTCTATTTTCTTCCAGGGCCGCGGTGTCGAAAGCTTAGAGAATATCCTATCAAGGCCAGGAGCAGGATTGAGGCTATCCATGTAGGCAGGAAAGAGCTTTTCAGAAGATGGCCGAATTTCGTATTAATCAACACTATGTCAAAAGAGAAAGCTGAAGTATTCGCAAGGCTTGCTCAATGAAAGTATTGGTGAGAAACATTATCAGCGGCCAGGTTCACGAAGCAGAACTAAAAGAATCTGAAAAGGGGAGAAGACCAGAGCTTTTTATAAATGATGAAGCGGTTTTCTTTTACGGCTATGAAATCATGCAAACGAAAAAGGAGGGAAAGATGAAACATACGAGCAAGTATGAAGAAGGGTACAGGTATTTTGTATATGTAGCTCCAGGCCAAATTACTTATTTCTATGAGCGTTCAAGAGCTGAGGAATTCGCAAGAGAAGTCAGGGCAGATGTTCAGGAAGTATTTTAATTTCACTTGCCTTCCCCATGGGGACGAGGGCAGCTAAAAACGAAGGGGGGAAAAATGGTTAATGTTTACGATGGTGATCAGGTTGTCGGCCAGGTTAGCGAAAATAACAATCTGGACTTCTGGGATGGCAATAACTACACCTGCGGATCGACTGGCAGACACAAAGGGCTTACGGTCCTGCAGGACGGCCGCTATGTGCTGATTCACGGCAGCCAATGGCAGGGTGAGCGGGATAATGCGGAGATCATCACGGCAGAAACGGCTTTGCGGGAAATCTTAATCAGCGGGAATGATGGGCTTTTCAAGGATTACCTGGAGCTGGAAGAGTTGAAGAAAAAGACTCTGACAGCAGAGGCAAAATAAGGAAGCGACAGTTTAGAGAAGGATTTAAAATAACCGGGTAGAGGCTGCTTTAAGCTTGATCAACTTAAGGCGGATCGATCCTCTGCCCGGTTTTTTGATCATAAAATCCGAAAATAAGAATAAATTCTATATGAGCCTATTGACATTATTTGTTAGCTATGTTACAATGCTTATTATGGAAAATGAAAAGCTTATATCAGTCAATGTTCGGCAGGTACCGGAAGATTTGAAAATAAAATTCAAGGCTCTATGCATATTGAATAATCTCTCAATGCAGGAGGGCTTTGTCAAGGTTATGGAGCAGGCAGTTAAACGGGGGATAATATAACCGTTTAATTTATGCGGGCAATTTGTAGGCGGTTAAAAACTATAGGAGGGAAAAGAAATGACTGAACTTGTTTTAAGCAATCAAGCAATCGGGCTTGAACAGTATCGGGACTTTTTCAGGTCGGCTATGGAGAAGATTGAAAACATCTTCATGCAGATTAACAGTTTTGAAGACCTGGAAAGGATTTTCCTTAAGGGCCAAGGATTAAGCGCCTATTCTTATAAGACCTATGCTTCAGCAATCCGGCAATTTTATAACTTTTCAGGCGGTTTGAATCCTTTACAGGTGACACCGGCATGGATCGAGGACTATCACGATTATGTCAGTAAGAAAAACTGTAGGAATACGGCAGCGGCTTATATGACCGGATTGAAGAGCTTTTTTAACCAGGTGGAAAAGCAGATACCTTACTTTGAATCACCTTTCAAAAAAATGAACGATCGACTTATCAAAAAGCTGAATAAAACAAAAAGCACGAAAAAAGGCAAGGCTTTAACGGTTGCGGAAATGAACCGGCTTTTTGCCTACCTGGAAAAGGACAAGTCGATCCTGGGGTTGGAAAACATCGCTATTGTCAGGATGTTGACAGGAACCGGCTTAAGGGCTTTTGAACTATGTCAACTGCGATGGAAAGACATAGAATATGATGAAGATTTGAATATCTACTACTGCTTAGGGATCGGCAAGGGTGGTAAGGAATTCCGGCAGGAGATCGCTTTCCCGGCAGCACTGGAAGAGGCAAGAGCTTATTTCAAAGCTCATTTTGGGAGAGCTCCTACCCCGGAAGATTATCTATTCTGGACAATTGAAACGAATAAGCAGGACATACCGCGGCCGATTAACTCAATAACTCTATACCATCGGATTAGAACCATAGGCAGGCGGATCAAAGAGGCGGGGATCATTCAGCGGGCCATTACCTGGAGTCCTCACTTGATGAGAAGAACCTGCGGGACGGTATTGGACAAGATGAAAATGAGTCCGGTATCAATCCAGCGGTTTTTAAGACATTCAAGCCTGGCTACTACCAGCAAATTTTATATTTGTGACACTGAGCTTGCCGGGCCTTATCTGCAAAAAGCGATTACATAACCGGGTAAAAATTGAATTGATAAACTAGCCGACCGGGGATAACGGCCTTCTTGTTCTCCTAAACTCGATACCTTATTCCTGGTCGGTTTTTAAAGGATAAGATGGAAAATCGAAAAGAATATTTTCGGGAATATGCAAAAAGACCGGATGTGAAAGCCAGGCATAAAATAGCCATGGAAAAATACCTGGCAAAACCGGAGATCAAAGCACGCAGAAAAATACAAATGCGAGAATATAACCAGCAGCCAAAAATAAAAGAGTATCAAAAGCAATATCGGTTAAATAAAAAAATGGAGGTGAGATTGTGAGTACAAGAGGGATTCTTATATCAAATGGGAAGAATTCTATCAGATGTCAATGCGGTCAAAAAGGGCAAGATCGGCAAGCGAGTAAAGAACAAAGTGATTGGCAAAACTTTAGTCAAATGGCTGTTTAAATAGGGGGGGGATAAAATTACTCTTCCAGGGGTAAAATCGATTCTAGACCATATGGGGTGCGAGATTTAGGGTATTTGAGAAGAGTTAAGAGGTGAAGATCAAGCAGCGTTGCTGCTTAGAAAATAAAAGTGCGATAGGAGAAAACAATGGATATAATTGGCAGAATCAAAGAACATTATCAGTCTATTTGCTGGGGTTATTTAAAACACGTTGACCCCGTGGACGGAGATAAAGAGGAAGACAGGGAAAAACAAAAGATCGATTTTATAAAACGATTGGAAGAGGGTATTCTAAATACGGAAAGATTGATTAAGAATACAGAAGCAAGGGATGAAATAGAAAGAGCAGCTTGCTATTATTCGGATACTGTTTCTTTTGATTTAAGTTATTTTCGTATTGCAGCTAAGATGTTTATAGAAAGCTGGGGTTTAGAGAATAAATCACAGAAACGCTCTTTTCCTACAGAAGAGTGGGAAGTGTTGAAAGCTCTGGTTGGGCCGGATCAGATTTTTGCAGAAATATTGAAGAATGCAAAAGGAAATGATATGGCACAGGTATTGCCGCTAAAAGGCCAGGTGTGAAATTCTGGCTCTTTTATTTCCTTGAACTTACACCAAATTTACACCAGAATGTAGATAACTGCTGATAAAGCCTGATTGATAGAGAAAAACTAAGTTGTTATATAATATAGAGTTGAAGGATAATGACGGATTATGAAGGATACAAGAAAAAGCATATAGCAGCCTTCTAAGCTGTGGGTCGCAGGTTCGAATCCTGCTGGACGTGCTAATCAGATTACAAATCCAGGCTATACTCCGGGGCAATTGACCTGGCCCTCGCAATATGCTATGCCACCCCTTATGCACAAAGGTAAACTATTCTATATAGGCAGCCTCCATTTTTTTGTGGACATCTATGCCCCCTTCTTTGCTCTCTACATGGTGACCGCCGGGTTAGACCCGGTAAAGGCTGCTTTGATTGCCTCTGTAGCTTCTTTTATCAGCAATGGCATTCAGCCCTTTCTGGGTTATCTCGCCGACCGGATACGCGGGAAGCTGCCTATTTTCCTGGGGTTACTGATCGGCGCTCTCTCTATGTCGCTTATCGGCCTTACCCGTGATTATCGCCTGCTCTTCCTGCTTGTATTAATAGGACGGCTGGGAATATCCCTTTTTCACCCGGCAGCCTCGAATATCGCCAGTGCCGCCGGTATGGCCCGCAAGGAGCAGGGCTTCTCCATATTCATAACCATGGGCACCATTGGATTTGCACTTTCCCATCCCTTTTTCTCCAGTGTGACTACCCTGCTGGGAAACAGATTTTCATTTCTGCTCGCCCTGCCCGCAGTGATCTTTGCCTTCAGCTATCTGTGTTTCAGTCGCCTGGAGATAACAGGAACGATTGAAAAATTGAACTTGCCGCAGGCTGGACATATATTACTGGAGAGAGCCTTTCCACTATCAATACTATTCTTCATTATGGTCTTCAGACATGGATTCATAATGACTTTAAGCTTTTTTATTGCCAAGATCTTTTCCGAGTGGGGTTTCTCCCGGGTTTCTTTCAGCCTGGCCAATACCGTCTTCAGTATTGCGGCTGCCGCAGGCGTCCTGGTTTCCGGCTACATGGCTACCAGAATCAAGGCAAAAACCATCCTGCTGCTCTCCCTGCTTGGCTTCCTGCCTTTCTTTGCCTTGCTTATCTTTTTCGGGGAGGCCGGGGCTCTCTGGCCGGCTTTTATTTTTTTAGCGCTGACCGGATTTATGCTGCAGATGGCTCATGTTCCCAATGTAATCATCGGCCACCGGTTGGTGCCGGAGATGACCTCTACTGTAAGCGGTATACTCATGGGTTTTGCCTGGGCAATTGGGGACTTCGGTAAAATTGCGGCAGCCGCCTTCTCCGGTGTTTTCAGCTGGGCTCCGGGAATAGTTTCCGGGGTAATCATAATGGCCATACTGCCCCTGGCCGCTGCTGTTTTGACCAACTTTTTACCTGAGCAGCAGAAGCCCGGATTGAAATCCGGCGATACTGCCTGATACGGTTGAGTTGACTACCTTTGTGCATATCGCAATCTTCGATCACAACTGAATGGAAGATTGCGCCGTACTTATTTTTAAAAGAACAAAACGGCCATTTAATGCCATTTCTTCCCAGGGACTATCTGTCAAAGATCAGTGGCTTGCCAAAAGTTTGGTCGTTGTCATGACACGATCATATCCTTTCGAAGTCAAACCATCTATTAACATTTTATCACCACTCCACAGGTAGGCATCCAGCATCATACTAGCAGCCACATACACAGTATCCTTGGGATCCACATCCGCACAGAGTTCTGATGCCCGCCTCCAAACTTCCTTTTGAATATCTCTTTCATGAATTACCTGTAGGTTCTTCAAAATGAGATAGTAATTATCAAGAAGCATATCTTCGGTTAAGCCGGAAAACCTCAACAACTTTTCTTTGTGTTTAAAGAGCTCAACCGTACTGAACTGGCAAACATAAATATCTAAATCTCCCAACATTATTAAATTGAACTCACGTGCTTTTTTGTGCAGGAGAGCAGAAAAAATAATATTGGTATCA
This sequence comes from Spirochaetales bacterium, assembly GCA_030604195.1. GTDB lineage: Bacteria > Spirochaetota > Spirochaetia > SZUA-6 > DRHE01 > DRHE01. The sequence continues at coordinate 21,090 of JAUVWI010000017.1, read as the reverse complement.
ATCACCAGTCTCACTTAAGAAACCATTCCTTGTTTTCTTCCCACCAGTTCGCTGTTACCTCATCAGCCAATTCAGCAATTTGCTCTTCCGTTGCCTTCGAGCGAGAGAGGATTTCTTGAGCTCGTAGAATTTCCAGAAAATTACGAATAGGTTTATTCTCATAAGCTTCTTTCACAGGAATGGTTATCTGAAAATAACCATCTTTTACTTGTACCTTAGTACTCATTTTCTTCACCTCACTACCAATATACATTAACTCTTCTCCTTTTTCTATGCTACAACGCAAATGGCTTCCGTCAGATGCAACTTGACAATAAACTCTAAATTGTGCATATTTAGCAGGCTAAAAGTGCGGCTTATATGGTGGGTGTAGCTCAGTTGGTTAGAGCGCCAGTCTGTGGAACTGGAAGTCGTGGGTTCAATTCCCATCATCCACCCTGCTTGAAGCATGCGTCCGTAGCTCAGCTGGATAGAGCGCCGGACTTCGAATCCGTAGGTCGCAGGTTCGAGTCCTGCCGGGCGCGAAAATATTTTTACGGGCCGTTAGCTCAGCTGGGAGAGCAGCAGACTCTTAATCTGCGGGTCGAAGGTTCGATCCCTTCACGGCTCATGACCAGAGCGGGTAATGTTGACGAACAACCCCCACTTTAGTTATACTTTGAAGCGAGAGTGGTGAAATTGGCAGACACGCCAGACTTAGGATCTGGTGCCCGCAGGGCATAAGGGTTCGAGTCCCTTCTCTCGCAGCCTTAATTGGCGTATATTGCTCATGGACTTTATTTAAAGTAAATCCATTGGGCATGAAGAGAAACAAGCGGGAATAGCTCAGTGGTAGAGCTCCACCTTGCCAAGGTGGACGTCGCGGGTTCAAATCCCGTTTCCCGCTTACGCACCTTGGCGATCTCAGAGTAAACTCCGAGATCGCTTTTTGTTTAAAGGGCGTTTAAATTGTGACTGAACAAGGCGATAGAATTAAAACCTTTAGGAAAATGAGGGCAGAATAATGATTACCACCAAAGAAGTTGAATTACAGGAAAACTCTTCCGTTAAATTAAAAATTACCGTTAAAAAGAAATCCGTTAAAGAAGAGTACGCTAACCTGGTCGGGAAGTACTGCGAAACGGTTCAGCTCAAGGGATTCCGCAAAGGAAAGGTACCGGCCGATATTCTCATCCGCAAATTCGGGGATTCTCTGATAGCAGAAACAACGGAGAATATTATCCGGGGCAGCCTGGAAGATATTCTGGAGTCAATTAAACACAAGCCCCTTCCCTACTCTACACCGACTGTAGATTCCGAAGTCTCTCTGGACTTGCAGAAGGACTTCGTTTACGACGTTTCCTATGACACCTATCCGGAGATTAAACTCTCCGATTATCTGGGGCTGGAGTATGAAGAGCTCAAAGTTAAAATAACGGCTGAGGACTTAAAGCGCGAGCTTAAGAATTTGCAGGAGCAGAACTCATATTTCATCGATAAAGAGGATGGAGTGGTTGAAAAGGGTGATAATATCAATATTGATTATGTTGAGGTCGATGAAAAGGGCGCTGAGATGTCCGGCACCAGGCGGGAATCCTTTGCCTTTATTGTGGGCAGCGGCTATAACATCTACCAGTTCGACGATGATCTTCTATCCATGAAAAACGGCGAGGAGAAATTGATAAAAAAAAGTTTCGATCAGGATTTTGAAAATAAGGAGCTGGCCGGTAGAGATATCGAATTAAAGGTAAAAGTAAATAATATAAAAGAAAAGAAATTACCTGAGCTTAATGATGAGCTTGCCCAGGATATAAGTGATAAATACAACACCCTGGAGGATTTGAAAAAGGATCTCAAACAGAAAATAGAGGAAACCTCAAAAAGCCGGGTCAGGGCTGACAGTATTTCCAAACTCTTGGATCAGATTGCAGATAAATCGACTATCCCTCTGCCAAAGTCCATGATAGAGCTGGAAGTGTACTCCCAGTGGCGAAATTTTCTCGGCCAGTATAACGTGAATGAAAAAAAGCTGCTGGAACAGTTGAAGGAGAAAGATAATAAAACAAAGGAAGATATGCTGGAGCAGTGGCGCCCCTCTGCGGAGCGTAAGCTTAAATTAATGCTGGCTGTCAATAAAATGATCGAAGAAGAAAAAGTCAAGACAGGCAAAGAGGAGCTTAAAAAAGAGATCAAAAAGATCGCTGAAACCCGCAGTATTACCATTAAGCAGGCGGAAGAAGAGCTTAAAAAAGGCAATTATCTGGAGTATATGGAAGAGAATCTGAAAAAGGAAAAACTCTATGATCTCCTTTTAGAAAAGGGAAAAGCAAAGCCCGGCAAGAGTATAAATTTCCTGGACTTGATTGAAGGAAACTATTAAATTCAACAGAGCTTTAACCTATGGATGATAAAATGAGTACTTTAGTTCCCATTGTAATTGAACAAACCGGACGGGGAGAAAGATCGTATGATATTTTTTCCCGGCTTTTAAAAGACCGTATTGTTTTTATAGACGGAGAGATCGGTGATCTCAATGCTGACCTGGTCGTAGCCCAGCTGCTCTTCCTGGAATCGCAGGACCCTGAGAAGGACATTCATTTGTATATCAACACTCCCGGCGGCTCAGTAACAGCCGGGCTGGCAATCTACGACACCATCCAGTACCTGAAACCCGATGTTCAGACTATCTGCATGGGGCAGGCCGCCTCTCTTGGCGCTTTACTTCTAACCTGCGGAACACCCGGCAAGCGGTGCGCTCTTCCTTCCTCAAGGGTCTTGATCCATCAGCCATGGGGCGGTGTAACGGGACAGGCCGCAGATATCGGTATTCAAGCCCGGGAGATTATCAGGATAAAGAAACTGATGATTCGCTACTTTGCCAAACACACGGGAAAGAGCGAGGAGATTATTGCCAAAGATTTAGAGCGGGATTACTTCATGTCCGCAGAAGAGGCCGTTGCTTACGGCCTGGTGGATATGGTATTCAAACGAGGATTAAATGAGCAAAATAACAAGAAATGATGGCCCGAAGGCTTGTTCTTTCTGCGGGAAAAGCGCAGATACGGCTAAACGCCTGATTGCCGGACCCGGTGTTTTTATTTGCGATGAATGTGTAAATGTATGCAAAAAAATCCTGAATGAAGAGGAAGATCTGCTGACCACTGAAATTCAGGAAGATGTTCCCAAGCCAAAGGAGATCAAAAAATATCTGGATGAATACGTCATCGGTCAGGAATCAGCAAAAAAAGTACTATCCGTATCCGTATATAATCATTACAAACGTATTGCTTTAAGTAAAAAACTAAAAGGTGATGTGGAAATTGAAAAAGCCAATGTGCTGATCATCGGTCCCACCGGTTCCGGCAAAACCCTTCTTGCCCGTACCCTGGCCAGGAAGCTCAAAGTGCCCTTTGCCATAGCCGACGCAACCACCCTTACCGAGGCAGGTTATGTTGGTGAGGATGTGGAAAATATACTGCTGAAACTAATTCAGAATGCCGGCAACAGCATTGCTGCTGCGGAAAAGGGAATTATCTATATAGATGAAATTGATAAAATAGCCAAAAAAGGCGAGAACGTTTCCATAACCAGGGATGTCTCCGGCGAAGGGGTGCAGCAGGCTCTGCTCAAAATAATAGAGGGAACCGTGGCGTCAGTACCGCCCCAGGGCGGCAGGAAACATCCCAACCAGGATACCCTGAAAATCGATACCACCAATATTCTTTTTATCTGCGGCGGCGCTTTTGTCGGGCTTGACAACATTGTTGAATCAAGAATATCCAGCCACCCCATGGGTTTTGGCGCGGACATCAAGGCCACCAAAGAAAAAGACCTGATTGAACTTTTCAGCCATCTTCATCCTGATGACATTACCCGTTTCGGATTGATCCCTGAATTTGTGGGACGGCTGCCAATTGAAGTTACCCTGGAAGAACTGGGAATTGAGCACCTTAAACGAATTATTACAGAACCCAGAAATGCAATTGTCAAACAATTCCAGGCCTCTATGGAACTTGACGATGTCCAGCTGGAATTCGAAGATGACGCAATTGAAGCCATTGCCAGGAAAGCGGTGGAAAGAAAATCCGGCGCCCGGGGGTTACGCTCAATTGTGGAAAGCATCATGATCGACATCATGTTCGACATTCCTTCTATTGAAGGGAATAAAAGGGTTATCGTTACCAGAGAAGTAGTAGATGAATCCAAAAAACCTGAGATTACCCTGATCGATGAAAAAAAATCTGCATGAAGCTGTTTTCAGTAAAAACTGAATTGGCCATGATCCCCTTAAGGGATATGGTTGTATTTCCGCAGATGGTGGTTCCCTTCTTTGTGGGCCGCAAACGCTCCATTAAAGCTGTTGAAGAGGCAATGACCCAGGGTAGAATTGTTTTTCTGTCAATCCAGAAAACAACAGCCGAAAAGGAACCCACCGAAAACGATCTCTTCAAGGTCGGCACTGTTGCCCGGATTCTACAGATGCTGAAACTCCCAGACGGCACAGTCAGGCTGCTGGTTGAGGGCAGTGAAAGGGCAAATATTATCCGCTATATCAATAAAAAAGAGTATTACCGGGTACAGGTAAAACCAATAAGAGAGGAATCCGGGATCAACCCTGAAATTTCAGCCTTAGTGAGGATTTTAAGAAAAGAATTCAATCGCTATAGTTCGCTCTATAAGAAAATACCTGCAGAGATCATTGCCGGAATTGAAAAAACCAGGATACCTGATAAGCTGGTAAATATTATCTGCGCTAATGTTCCGTTGGTAGTGGAAAAAAAGGTTGAACTGCTGGCCATTGCCAATCTTAAAAATCGTCTGGAAACCCTGGCCTCTATCCTGGCTGCTGAAACCGAGGTCCTGGAACTTGAGCACAAGATCAACACCAAGGTAAGAAAAAAACTGGAAAAAACCCAGAAGGAATATTTTCTCCACGAACAGCTTAAGGAGATCCAAAAAGAACTGGGCACTGATAAGGAAGACCCTACCGGGGCTAAGGAGCTGGAGGAAAAGCTCAAAGCCAAGAAGCTGCCTGAGGAGATCCATGTTAAATGCGAGAAAGAGCTGAAACGGCTGGCCCGGATGCAGCCCATTTCTCCGGAATCGGCGCTGTTGCGCACATATCTGGAGTGGATAACCGACCTTCCCTGGACAGAGCGCACCTCAGAAAACAAAGATATCGATGAAGCGCAGAAGATACTGGATGAAGATCACTACGATCTAAAAGAGGTAAAGGAAAGGGTGCTGGATTTTATTGCCGTGCGCCTGCTCAAAGAAAGGACAAAGGGTCCGATTCTCTGTTTTGTAGGTCCCCCGGGGACCGGAAAAACATCTCTCGGCCGGTCAGTGGCCAGGGCATTGGGCAGAGAATTTATCCGTATCTCCCTGGGCGGTGTAAGGGACGAAGCTGAAATTCGAGGACACCGTAAAACCTATGTAGGTGCTCTTCCGGGCAAGATCATCCAGGCAATGAAAAAAGCGGGACATCGCAACCCGGTATTCCTTCTGGATGAGATTGACAAAATGAGCTCGGATTTCCGCGGCGACCCCGCATCAGCATTGCTTGAGGTTCTCGATCCTGAGCAGAACTCATCCTTTGCCGACCACTACCTCGAAGTGCCGTACGATCTCTCCGACATCATGTTCATTACTACTGCCAACTCAGTGCACAATATCCCCTTTCCCCTGCGCGACCGGATGGAGATAATTCATATTCCCGGGTACACGGAATTTGAAAAAGTAAAGATTGCCCAGGATTTTCTTATTCCCAAGCAGATAAATGAAAATGGCCTGCAATGGGCAGATATCAAATTTAACAGACCATCGCTGGTAAAAATAATCCGCAGCTATACCATGGAAGCCGGAGTTCGCAATCTTGAGAGGGAGATTGCCAATATTTTGCGTAAGATTGCCCGCCAGGCGGTAAAAAAGGGAATCCTGGCGGAAACAATTTCAGAAATTGATTCGCAGCAAGCCCCCCCCGCTAAGGGAGCCGGCAGCTTCAAGATTACGGTAACTGAAACCAGTGTGCGCAAACACCTTGGGAATGAGCGCTTCCAGGAAAAGGGCTTCTCCAAAGACAGGATGGCCGGATTAGCCGCCGGACTGGCCTGGACAGAGATGGGCGGCGTGCTTCTGCCTGTGGAGGTGGCAATTATCGAGGGTAAGGGTGATTTGATCCTTACCGGCAACATGGGTGAGGTAATGAAGGAAAGCGCCCAGACTGCGCTCTCTTTTTTAAGAGCCAATGCCGCATACTTTAATATAAAGCCGGACTTCAACCGCCGGAAGGATATTCATATTCACATACCTGAAGGAGCAATACCCAAGGACGGGCCTTCCGCCGGAATTACTATTGTTGCCGCCCTGCTCTCCGCGCTTACTAATGAGCCGGTGATCAAGGATCTGGCAATGACCGGTGAAATAACCCTGACCGGACGATTACTACCCATCGGCGGCGTTAAGGAAAAGGTTCTGGCCGCTCACAGATACCAGATGACCAGGGTTCTAATGCCGGAAAAGAATCGCAAAGATATCGATGAGCTTCCTAAAGAAGTGCTCTCTTCGCTTCAATTTTTCTTTTCAGATTTCATTATCGATGCCCTGCTGATACTCTTTCCCGCTCTGAAGATTAAAAATAAATAATAGGGCTTCCTGATCTATTTAGCAGGTTTGGCTTGCCAGGAGCAGCTTTTTTATCTATTATTTATAGTACAAGGAGCATGAAAGAGTAATGTTGGTACCCGCAGAGGTGTGGACAGTGGCAAAGGCGGAACAGGGCAGCGCAGTGCTTATAAAGCCGGTGGGTTCTGATATAGCGGTGCCTATCTTCATTGGCCCCCTGGAAGCCCAATCAATTTTAATCGGACTGGCCAATCATAAAATGCCCCGCCCCCTTACTCACGATCTTTTTATTTCAGTCCTGGAAAGGAGCGGGGTTAAAATTACCAGGATCGAGATTACCGAGCTGAAGGAGGGCACCTTTTATGCCAGGTTGCTGCTCAGCCAGGAGGGAGAGGATTTCATCATTGATTCCCGTCCATCAGACTGTATTGCCCTGGCTGTACGCTGTAAATGTTCCCTCTACATTGACGAAGGGGTAGTGGATGAGGCAGGCATTTCTATTTCTACGGTGAAACCGGAAAAAGAAACCAACAGAACTGAAACAGAGTCAAAGTTGACCGTACTCCAGAAGCAGCTGGAAAATGCCGTGGAATTGGAGAATTACGAAGAAGCGGCAATAATACGCGACAAGATCAAAGAATTTGAAAAAAACCTGTAACCTAACGATACCTCTTTCTAAAAACAATGGTAATAAAAGCTGCAGTAAAGAAAACCATCGGCAAATTAACCAGTAGAAGCTTAAAAACCGGAACCCCCTGCACCTGCCACATTTCACTTCCCACCAGGCCGAACTTTTCCAGGGTGATAAAAACAATTTCTGTATAGGATATCAACGTACCAATTATCACTAATACCCAGGCTATATCCCTGGTTTTAGACCAGAGCAGTATGGCAAAGAAGGTGGCCACAGCCCCGAATAGAAGTCTGCTTAAAACCATAATCAGATCTGAAATCAACATAATCCTATTATCCCGGATATTTACCAAAAAGATCAACCATTCGCTTTAATTCTCCCGGCGAAGCTTCAGCCGGTAAAATAGAGGGACCCGGATAACCTGGATTGAGGAGCACCCCTCCCGCAAGGAAGTTCTTGAAAACTCCGGCATAAAGTTCCTCTTTAAAATTCGCGGTTATGTATATACCCTGCTGAAGCCAGCCCCTCTTTCCTTTTAACAGCTCTTCTTTTAACCAGTCTGCCTGTTGATAATAATTTTTGAGATCATGCAGGGCGCGCAGGGCGCCGGCTAATATAACAGGCGAGATCACCTCTGATAATGGAAACCTTTCAGGTGGTTCATGGCGGAAGCAGAGAGCAGCGGGAGAACCGCCCATGGCAAAGGGAATAACAGGCATAAGCACTGAAACCCCCTCTTCGGCTTGAGCATCCTTCACAAAGGGATAACTCCGCAGTATAGCACCTCTTCTTTTTGTCCGGCTGAAGGGATCGCAGATATCACGGCTGCTGATTTCTCTGCCCAAATAGAGAGCAGCTGTACGCAGGGCCCCCTCAGGAGAGCCTGCCAGATACACATAGGGAAATTCCGGAAACCGGCAGCGGAGGGCCTGCTCCAACCTTTTCGTATAGATTGACGGCAGGTCAAAGATAGTACCCCTGGATATAACATCCTTTATAACAGTTGTAAGCCTGAAAGCCCGGTGACCCAGAATCGCCCGGCCGCCGTTCTGGTAGAGATCAAGATAGACCCGCTGTTTGTAATCATAAAGGCGGTAGCCCCGTGCTCTTTTAATTGGCGGCAGGTAATTGATCAGCTCCATTTTATTTACTATAGCAGAATAGTTTCGATTCTTTAAGCCCTTATTCTCAAGACCAATCATCTACGGCAATCCGCTCCAGGAGTGTGTAGTTCAGGCAAAAGCGCGCTGACCTGCCATTTTCAAAACGGACAACTGCCATGGGTTCGTTTTCCTGCACCCACTTCTTGGTGATAATACCCGAGCCGTATTGTTCATGAAAAACGCCGCATCCCAGTGGAAAATCCTCCTCTATAGAATTTTGGCCATAAGCATCCATTATTTCTGCGGGCACTTCATCCAGGAACATGGAGGGAGTCTGACGCCGCTCACGCCCGAATATTCTTCTTTTGGCGCAGGTGGTTAAAACCAGCCTCTCCCTGGCCCTGGTTATGGCCACATAAAAAAGCCTTCTCTCCTCTTCCAGTTCCTCTTCATCCGGAAAAGCCGACCCCTCCATACACGAGTAGAGGGGGAAAATACCCTCTTCAAGCCCGGTAATGATCACCCGGTCAAACTCCAGCCCCTTGGTATTATGCGCCGTTATCAAGGTAACCCTGGGGGTGGTTTCATAAGGGTCTTCATCCGAGCTGTTCAGGGATATATCTTCAAGGTAGCGTGACAATCCTTCCCTGCCCGGCGGATATTCACTCAAAGCGCTGACCAGCTCTTCCAGATTGCTGAGCCTGCTGCTTCCCTCTTCCAGATCCCGCTCCCGGTAGTGATCATAAAGCCCTGATTGGGTGATCACCTCTTTGATCAATAAGGCCGGTTTGCTTTTATCGAGCCTTTCACCCAGATGGTCCATCAGGCTTAAGAATTTTGTTGCTCCGGCGGCCCCCCTGCCTCTCAAAGAATCAAGGGCTGCTTTCCCGGCAGCCAGCAGATCTATGGAGCGATCCCTGCTCACCGCCTTTATCTTATCAAGGCTCTTTTCACCCATCCCCCGGCGCGGTTTACCGATAGCCCGGGTGAAAGCCACCAAGTTATTAGGGTTGAGCAGCAGAACAAGATATGCCAGAGCATCCTTCACCTCTTCCCGTTCGTAGAAACGCAGGGTTCCCACTACCCGGTAGGGAATTCCCAGACGGTTAAAGAGAGTCTCGAAGCTTCGTGATTGAAAGTTCATACGGTAGAGGATAGCCGTGTCTCCGTAGTTGCCGTTCTTTAAAAGATCGGAACAGAAGCGGGCCTCCTGTTCCTGGTCTTCAAGATGGGCCAGCAGAATCGGCGCGCCCTCTTCCTTTCGCGTCCATAAATTTTTACCCAATCTCCTGTGGTTATTCTTGACCACTGAGCCGGCCGCGGTCAGTATGTTACCCGTGGAACGGTAATTCTCCTCCAGCCTGATCACCATGGTGCCGGGAAAGGTTCGGTCAAAGTTCAGGATGTTCTCCATTTCAGCGCCGCGAAAACGGTAAATTGATTGATCCTCATCCCCCACAACACAGATATAGTTGCTTTTGTCATAGAGCTCATTTAACAGATGGAATTGAGCGATATTTGAATCCTGGTATTCATCCACTAAAACAACCCGGAAACGCTGTCTGATCCTCTTCCTTACCTCGGGATTATCCTGAAGCAGCTGCACGCTGCGCATAATCAAATCACCAAAATCAACATTACCACTCTCCTGCAGATAACGCTGATAGGCGCGGTAGACCGCAGGCAGGTCTTCATGGTGGGATAAACTGCTCAGATCATCATCCGGGCCAAGACAGCAATCCTTGGCTCTGCTGATCCAGTGCAAAAATTCTTTGCACTGCCGCCGCGCCTCACTCCCGGTAAGCTCTCCGGGAAGATTGTCTTTCACCACGCTTTTAAGCAGGGAGAGGGAATCTTGCTCATCACAGATAGTAAAATAAGGACTCAAACCAATGAGTGAAGCATTTCTCCTTAACAGCCAGGCGCCGAAAGAGTGAAAGGTGCGAATCATCACCTCTCCTGCTTCCGGCGCTAAAGCCGTTGTCCTCTGCTTCATCTCTTTAGCCGCTTTATTGGTGAAGGTTACCGCCAGGATGGAGCGGGGCTCAAAGTGCTGCTGATCCACCAGGTGGGCGATCTTGGTGGTAATTACCCGCGTCTTGCCTGATCCGGCTCCGGCCAGGATGAGCAGCGGCGAACCGTAATGGAGCACCGCCTCCAGCTGCCGGCTGTTTAGGTACTTGAGGTAAGAGGGATCAGAGCCTTTAGCCATTACTCACTATCGCTTCCAGGTCCACTCCATTGCACCTGACTATTTTCACCAATACTCTTTCACCGGCCCGCAGGTCACTGCCATGCACTACGGTCAGTCCATCCACCTCCGGCGCCTGAAGATAGCCCCTGGCCAGGAAAAGATCTTCCCCCTGCACCCCTTCTTCGACCAGCACGGTAAGCTCTCTGCCGATAAAACGCTCCAGCCTCTTCCCGGTTATGGATAACTGCAGCTCTTCGATTTCCCTTTTCCGCCGCCTTGCCGTGCCTTTGGCCACCTTTCCGGTAAATGAAAAGGCCCTGGTCTCCTCTTCCCTGGAGTAGGTGAATACGCCGGCCCAATCCAGCTGCGCCGCTTTAATAAAATCGATAAGGGTAAGGAAATCTTTCCTGTTCTCTCCGGGGAAACCCACCAGAAAAGTCGACCGGATAACCGCATCCGGCAAATCCCTACGGATTCCCTCTATCAAGGAGAGATAGCTCTCTTTTGACCCCTTCCTGCCCATGGCCTTTAGAATAGCAGGCGAGGCATGCTGAAAGGGAAGATCAAAATAAGGGAGGATCCGGGGATCATCCCGGATTATGGAAAACAGAGAACGGGGAAAATGATCAGGATGTATATAGAGCAATCTGATCCAGAATTCACCTTTCACTGCGGAGATGTCATGTAAGAGCAACTCCAATTCCTGCGAGCCGCGATCAACTCCAAAGGAGGCCAGGTCCTGGGCAATAATGTTTATCTCAAATATTCCCCTGCCAATAAACTCTTTTACCTCCCTGACCACACTCCGCCTCTGCCTGCTTTTTAAGCTTCCGCGGATAAGGGGAATAGCGCAGTAGCTGCAGTTGTTGCTGCAGCCTTCGGCTATTTTTACATAGGCGCTTCCGGGAAAAGAGAGCAGGTGTTTTCGCTCAAACAAGGGGTATTGCGCCTTCCTCTTGCCGCGCTTATGGCTTTTAGCCCCTGCTTCTGCAGCCTCCGGCTGCTCCGGCAGGGCATGGGGTTTATGGAGCTCCGGCTGGCCATGGAGGTCATGCAAGTCATAGATGTCCGGCAGGATTTCCGAAATCGCAGCAGGATCCGCGCCTGACCAGAAAGCATCAATTTCATTAAGCTCATGCTTTAAATTATGCTCGTAGCGTCTGACCAGGCAGCCGGCCATTACCACCTTTTTATGCGGATATTTTTCCTTGATGGCTAATGTGGTCTCTATGGATTCTTCTTTGGCCTCAGCTATAAAACCACAGGTGTTGACCAGAATAATATCCGCTTCTTCAGGAACTTCAGACCAGGTGAGCCCCGCCCCTTCTAAAGAGGCAATCATTACTTCCGAGTCAACCTGGTTTTTTGCACAACCAAGGCTCTCTATATAGAATCTCAGAGATTTCCGCTTAATCGGCAGGTGTTATCTCCAGGCTATATCCTGCAGCATCCTTATTCCAACGCACAATACGGGTTGCAACTTCCCCGGGCTTGCCCATTTCCACATCTCTGCCGGCAATCATCACCCGCAGCATACCGCTGTTGGACATCCACAGTTTCGCTTCCTTTTTCACATCTAAAGAAAAGCTTTCTCCCTTGTGAAAAAATCTCTCTTCCCGCGTTTTATCGTCTACCAGATAACGGAACAGGCAGAAACCACGAAAATTGATACTTATTCTGAAAGGACCCGGCTCAGCGGCCTTAAGAATTACCACCGCCCTTTTTTCTGATTCAATTACCGGCAGGGCCTGGACCCCGGCCTGGCTTTCAGTGCTATCCGCAACACCAACACCCTGCGCCTCAGCTTCAGCACTCGCTACGCTCTCATCCGTGCCGGCTCCCGGTTCGGCAGCCTGAATACTCTGGCGGGTTACTTTATATAATCCCAAATTAACCCGGGCGGTCTCTTCTGACCTGTCAATGTCATTTAATAGAATCCTTAAGTCAATCCGGGAATTACCATTCAGATCCAGTTCTCTTGATTCGCCGATATTGAGATCCAGATTCTTTCCCAGCACCTCTATGGTGAGCTTTTCAGTGATTGAAATAAGCTTTAAGGCTACCAGCAGGCTACTTACCGGTACTTTGATCGTTTCACCCTGATTGAACCAGCGGGTAAGAACTTCCTCTTGAAAGAGATACTCATTCTCTTCAATCTGCAGGGCTGCTTCCCCCTGCTCCGGCTCTGCTCCATCAGCGCTCCTTACAAAAAACAACAGGTAACCGGTAAAACCGGCCCCGCCCACTAAAAGCAGGATCAGCAGAATCAGGAGAATCAGTTTTACCGGCAGCCTTCGGCTTTTGGTTTGCAGGAGCTCATTTATGGGCAGGGGCTGCTCCTGTATTTTCAGGCTTTTATAGAGACTGACCATTTCATCAGGATTTAGGGAGAGATATTCCGAATAGTTCCGTAAAAACCCGATTATATAGGTCTCGCCGGGGATTATTGAAAAGTTCTCTTCCTCCAAAGCCAGTAGATACTGCCTGGATATATGGGTATCCCTTGCCGCCTGCTCGATGGTGTAATTATTCTGCTCGCGGCCTTCTCTTAATTTTTTTCCAACTGATTCCATATAATTTACTCTTCCGCATCAAAAAGAAAATCACTATATACATTGGCATAGGACGGAGAATCATATAAAAACCGATTTTTAGGAATATTCTGATTTACCTTGATCTCCTCAAAATCATAGACCAGCTCTTCATACCCAAGAGTAATTGCGCTTATTCTCCTGATCAAACCATTGCCGGCAACGGAAATATTAACCTGCCTGAAGCCCTCAGAGGTTGAGCGGCTGGAAAGCTTTAACTGTACGACTTCTTCAGTTGAACCCTCCTCAAGAGGTGCGGGATCGGGACCCTCTAAATAAGCCACACTGTAATTCCTCTTCAGCAGCACCAACCCCTGGCTTCCGGCCATGGTTGCTAAAGCTGCCTGGCTTCTCCGTTTAAGTCTCTGTTCCATAATTACTTCATATTTGGGTATATAAATGGTAAGCAACTTACCATCAGTGACCAGAACCTGATCCCCTGGTTTTGTAAAATCAATGCGCAGCAGATTAGGCGTTCTATAGAACAATTTCCCGGTCATTATATCTTCGCCGCGGGTAATGGTGATGTTAGCTTCGTAATCCTGTATTTTACCGTAACGCTGTGATATCCCATCAAAATAATTCTCGGCCGTAAGGATATCCTGAGCCCCTACATGGATACCGGGTAATAAAATAAGAAAGCCAACAATTAAAAGAGGTAAAAGTGATTTCCAATTTGTCACAAACACATCTTACTCATCCACTGCTCTTTGTCAAGGAGTTGGCGATGTCTGATGTCGTGAAGCTGCCCCAGCGCAGATTACATCCGCAACCGAAGTTCTTAAATAAAAGTCCAACACAATATATTCGGGCGCTGGACTTGATTATTTTTTGCGCTGAACACACAAAATCGTAAAGGTAATAGCATATAAGCTCCGGGATCCCGGTTACTTAAGCTATGCTATATACTTTGCTATCAGGTATTTTAGCTGGTCCCCGGAAAACTTAAGGAACTCACCGCAATCCGCACAGACAAAACGCTTATCGCGCAGGTGATCTGAAGCGCAGGCTATGCAATATATCTTTCCGCAGGCGGGACACTTTCCCGCCGGCGCCTCGCCGGGAGGCTCACCACGCAGCTTCAAGCCCCGTTGCGGCGGCAGCTCACGGGGAACCCACCACTCACGGCTGCAGGAAGCACATTCTATTTTCAGCTCATAATTTTTCCTGAGCTGCGTCAAGAGCTTCACAGCCCCTGCAGAATCCGGCTGTTTATACAGTATGGCTATTATCAGTTCTTTGGCCTGCTTGTGGAGGCCCTGCTGTAAATATAGAGCAGCAAGATTAAGATTGATCTCGCTATTACCGGGCTCCAGTTTAAGAGCCTCTTTAAAAGCCAGCTCGGCTCTTTTATACTCTCTCTTTATCAGGGCCAGGTTACCCACGCGGTTATAAACCGACGCTCCGGGAGATCGTTCCAGCAGCTTTAGCAGCAGTTCCTCCGCCCTCATAATCATATCCAGCTCAATAGAGCAGGCGGCGCAGTTTTCCATGTACTCAGGGTTATCGGGGTCCGCTTTTAACGCGATCTCATAATCGGCAGCCGCCTCTCTGTGTTTTTTCAGGCGGCTGAAAAGGTTGCCCCGGTGATTCAGAAGTTGAGGATCATCTCCTGCTGCTTTCAGACCCTCCCCTATGACTGAAAAAGCCTTTTCATGCTGCTCTGTCCTAAAGAGATACTCGGAAAAGTTTATCAGTATATCTCTCTCTGCCGGCGCCTGGTCCAGCGCTTTCTGCAGATAGCTTCCGGCATCAGAGAGAGGGCCATTCCGCAACAGAACCAGACCGTAAAGGTTGTTAACCCAGTGATCATCCGGAGCCAGCTCAAAAGCCTTTTTCAAGGCAGCCATAGGATCATCACCACTTAAGAAAAGCTTTTCAGCCAGGTGAAACCAGTAAAGATAATAATCCGGCTCCAGTTGGGTGGCCTGCTCCAGATATTTCAGGGCAGCGACCCTGTTATTTTCTGCAGCCAGGATGAGCCCGTAAAGAAAAAATACTGAACTTTCTTCATAGCCTGAATGGATAAGTTCGGAAAAGAGTTTTTCCGCCTCGGCAAACTTCTGCTCATGAAAGAGTATTTTACCCTCAAGTGCTACGACCTCACGGTTTTCCGGATCAAGCTGTTTGACCGAAGGTAAAAGGAAATATATTTCAGCATAGTCTTCCAGTTTAAAAAGCAGCCTGGAAGCCTGTAGATAAAGATCAAGCGCCTCTTTCCTCTCCCCCATTTCCCGGGCCGCCCGGCCCGCATTGATCAGATAAATGGGAAGTTGATTATCCAGGGAAATAGCCTTTTTATAGGCTTTATAAGCGGCCTGCCAATTCTTCAGGGCAAATTCATTATTGCCCAGCAGATTCCAGAGCAGGGAGTTTTTTTTATATGATGATATAATCTTTTTGATATAACCCCTTCCCCTGGCAAATTCATCCTTTAAATATAATATATTGGCCTTCTCAATAACCGCTTCACTTTTTTCAGGCTCCAAAGATAGGCTTTTTTCAATACTCTCAAGGGCTTCATCATACAATTTAAGGTGCAAAAAAGAAGCGGCCAGCTGAAAATGAAGCTCCGCGCTTTCTCCGCCTGCTCGGAGCGCCTTTTTTAGCTGCACCACAGCAGCGGTGAAGCGGCCCATGGAAAAAAATGTCTCTGCCAATTTCCGGCGATATTCAGGCAAAACGGGTATATAATGAACCCAGCGATAATAGGCCTGCTCAACCTGCAGGGGCCGGGAATCGACTTTCAATTTTTTCAAGTTAATAAGTGCGTTTTCACTTTCATTATAATTCTGCGCGGCCAGGCCAAGGCGTCCTGCAGGAATTGTATCATCACTAAATTCCGCGACCCATTCATCATCTATATAAAAAGAATAGAATGATCCGTGGGCGATTATCCGCAAATCTATCTCCCCTTCCTTTATGAACGGGCATTCGGTCCACTCAATCAGATGTATCGGATTGGCGTTGAAAACAACATCACACCGGAAAGCGCCCCTGCTCGATATTAAAAAATAGTAAAAGTTCTCTTCATTTATATAGTGAAAAACAATTCCGGCGGCACTGTAACCGTTACTCCCGGCCAGGCTGAGCTTTGCTTCCAGGTGGAAATCCCGGTAATGAAATAAGCGGCTGTTCGACCAGGCAAAGAGACTTTTCTTTTTCAGTTCTAAAGAAAATCCGGACGCTGTTACCCCGGAGGAATATTGATCATTTTCCTCCGGGGTAATCCTGTTTTTCTGATACCACTTAAAGGATGTTTCCCATAGCTCATCAGCTATAGCATCAGGATTGACCTTTTTCCGCTTTAATAGTGAAAACATAGAAACTGCTTAAAAAAGAAGGATCACGGCTATAAGCTCAAGGGGATTTTCACTTTGATTTTCTATTGCGTGGCTTGAACCGCCGCCGGTGACCATGGCATCTCCCTTTTTTAGAATAAAGGTTTCACCGTTTTCCGTAGCCACCCCCTCTCCTTTGAGCACATAAAAAATCTCCTCCTCTTGCCCGTGGGAGTGACTGCCAATGGAACAGCCCTGCTTCAGTGTAATCCTGGCTACCAACCTGGCCTTTCCTTTAAGCTCTTCTTTTTTGAAAATATGCTGTATCTCCACTTCACCGGAGCCCTCTCTCATCCGTTTGCGGATCTCCGTCTCCATTGAAGCGTTTCTCTTGATCATAACCAACTCCTTTTATCAAGTGCCTCCAGGTTTTCCCGATCATCCTGCCAGAGATCACTCCTTATATGCTCTAAACAGGGCATATCCCGGCGTACTGCAGCCAGCTCGTCAAGATCAACTTCAGCGCTGATAACCTGCCCGCCTTTTCCATTTTCCGGTGTAACATTTTCCGGACCCCGGGCTTCTGCTATTATCTTTCCCCGCGGATCAACGATCATGGAGTGACCGTAGGATGATTTATTCTTCAGATAATTGCCCACCTGATTGGCAGCGACAATATATACCTGATTTTCAATAGCCCGCGCCTGCAACAGCACCTGCCAGTGCAGCCTTCCCGTGACCGCGGTAAACGCGGCAGGCAAATATATCACTTTTACCCCTCTTAAGGTCAACCGGCGGAAAAGCTCTGGGAATCTTAAATCATAACAAATAGCCAGGCCGGAAAGAATACCGGATATCTCTCCTATTGCCGGATGATCACCGGCTGCCAACCGGGAGGATTCTCTGAAACTAACGCCCCCCGGTATATCTACATCAAAAAGATGGATCTTTTGATATTCGAGGCCGTAACCGCCGTCTTTCCTGAAATGGCAGGCCAGGCTGACTGCCTTTTCCCTGCTGTGCTCCACCAGCAGACCGGCAATAATTTCCAGTTTATTTTCCCCGGCAAAAGAGGAGAGCATTGTAAACCAGGAGCCTCCTCTCTCTGCAGCTGCTTCAGTAAAGGTTTCAATATGTCCCATATAATTGCTGTATTCCGGCAGCACAATAACGTCAGGATTCTTGTATGAAGCCTCTACAAGGAGTTTATGGGTTGCTTCCAGATTGGCCTGTGGGTTGTTTCCGGAATTCAGCTGGATTACCGCTACTCTACGGATAGGCGAAACATCTCGCCTCAAAACACACCGCATTAAACTTCCTGCTCTTTGCTGATATCTTTGATTTGATCCCTCAGTTCAGCGGCTTTTTCATAATCTTCCTCTGCCACTGCAATTTCGAGTTCCTTTCTGAGCCCGTCAGCAATGGTAAAACGCTGATCCACCATAGACTTAAGAGTAGAGTGCAGGTAGTCCAGGGATCTTGAGCGCTCAAATTGAAAAGCCGGGGTATCGATATCCGGCATATTCTCAATCTCCTCAATGGCGGATTCGATAATACCCATAGCTGCGGATTTAAACTCCTGATGCAGTGAGATCATGGCTTTGGAAATAGCGAACATCCTGGTAATGTAGGGCCGGTACTGGAGCAGTTCATTTTTATCTTCCTCACGCTCTACGTAGCGATCAACAAGATCACATATCCTCAGATTGTGCTCCGTATCCCTGGCTGTCCTGGTAAAATCGCCTATTTGGAAAAGCACCAGATAACGGTAATAATAGAGAATACCTTCCTCCTGCAGCTCCATGAAATCCTGGTGGCTGATAACAAAACCCTGATCAGTGCCATTGGCCGCTTTGAAAGCCTCAAGGCGGCTTAGATACTCTTCCAGTACGCTATTATTGGCGAAAGGTCTCATGCCGTCGGGCCTGCCGTCCATTTCATACTGTTCAATACCAAGGGGCTTTCTCACCTGCAGAACCTCATGCCCATCACCAGCCTTGATAATGCGCACCTGGTCTTCAGGGTCATAGGCCCAGTTATTGAGAATATCTGTAATGTCTCCTGTCTGTCCCACAACTATTCCCGGAATATATTATACGCACAAAGCGATGCTTAAGGCTATCCCCAATTTTGCCCTTTTCTTAAACCCCGCCCGGTTGAGGCAGCCTGACTTTATTTCACACACCCATGCAACTCACAACTGCGCACCGGTTTTTTCTATTGCAAAGGCGCTTTACTCATAATATTATGCTATTACCTATAGAATTTTATATGTTCAGCGCAAAAAGTAATCAAGTCCAGCGCCCGAATATATTGTATTGGACTTTTGCTTTAAACACTGCGGTTACGGATGTAGTTTGCGCTGGGAATATGATAAAGGAGGATAAATAGGTGAGCAAGGTAAAAGTTATTTCTCTGGGTGGCTCCATTATCGCGCCGGATGGGGTCGATTTTGACTTCCTAAATAATTTCCGCCGGACAATTGAAGCATATCTGGCCGAAGATGAAGAACACCGGCTTATACTGGTCTGTGGCGGCGGCGGCCCGGCCAGGGAGTATCAGAAGGCCTACCGCCGGATTATGGCTGAACCGGTGGCTGAGGCCCAGGACTGGATAGGAATTGCTGCAACCAGGCTTAACGGCGAGCTTGTCAGGCAACTCTTTGCGCACCATTGCCCGGAAAGAGTGGTAACTGATCCCACTGCATTAACCCTTTTCCCCGGGCGGATCATGGTAGCCGCCGGCTGGAAACCGGGATTTTCAACGGATTACGATGCAGTGGTGCTGGCTAAAATATTCCAGGCTGATACGGTGATCAATCTTTCCAATATAGCCCAGGTTTTCACCGCTGATCCAAAAAGCGATCCCCAGGCTAAGGCCCTGGAAAGTTTAACCTGGGATGAATTCCGCAAGCTCGTAGGCCATACCTGGACACCGGGCAAGAATGTTCCCTTTGACCCCATAGCCACCGGCCTGGCAGCGGACGGCGGATTGCGGGTAATCGTGGCAGCGGGAAGGGATCTGGAAAATCTTAAGAAAATACTGACCGATCAGGATTTTATAGGAACCACAATCGGCCCTGAATAGCTATATTCACCGGCCGGGACCCACATCTTCCACTGCTGCCGGCCGGAGCGTCCTGGCCAGGTTTGCCGGAAAGGGGTTGCACTTCTTAAAGTCCGGAAATAAATTCTGCTCAGTTTCCAGCTCCTGAATAAAACCCCGTTCGATATTTAATTTCTCAAGATAAGCGAGCACTGTTTCATATTCCTCCCTGCTTATCCCTCTCTTCAAACTTCCCGTCGGCTCCAGTTGTGATACCGGAGTATACTGAAACATCAAAGAGAGCAGGGCTTTATTATAGAGCTCCTCTTTAAACCAGGAGAGTACCTGAAGGCTGGATTCAAGGTAACCCGGCAGCACCAGGTGGCGAACGATCATTCCCTGCTTGAGTTTCCTACCGACCCTGCGCTCTTCCCTGTGCAAAGCGATTTCCTTAAGCGCATCACCGGCTACTTCAGGATAATCACGGCATTTGAACAGCTCTTCACTCAGCTCCTGATCCAGGGTTTTAAGATCAGGCAGAAATATATCAACCTCCTCGAAGAGCATCTCCAGGGTATCCGAACTTTCATAGCCGGAGGAATTCCAGACTATAGGCAGCGAGAGACCCTCTGTTTTCGCCTGCCTGATTGCATCTATAATAGAGGGTGCAAAGTGGCTCCCGCTTACCAGGTTGATATTCTCAGCGCCCTCTCTTTGCAGTCGCACCATAATTCCGGCCAGCTCTTCTGTGGAAATCCGCCGGCCTAAACCCAGGTGGCTGAGCTGATAGTTCTGGCAGAATGAGCATTTAAGGGTGCAGCCGGAAAAAAATATGGTGCCGGAACCTTTTTCACCGGTAATGGGCGGCTCTTCCCCGAAATGAAGACCTGCCCAACCAATGCGCAGTTCACCGCCCTGCCCGCAAAAACCACCGGGGCTACGGTTGCGATTGAGGTTGCGGTCTACCCGGCATTCCCGGGGACAGAGGGTACAGTTACGGTAATTATTCACATCTTTAGGAACATACTCGTGCGGCAGCCGGGAGTCAAGGGAAGTAGTTTTTGGCCGGTCGGCCATTACTGCCCCCCGCTATTTCTGCAACTATTGACAAAAACTCCGGAATAGGCTTATTTATTAGGGCCTAAGCCGGCGTGATGAAATTGGTAGACGTGCCAGACTCAAAATCTGGTGGGCCTTGCGCCCGTGTCGGTTCGACTCCGACCGCCGGCATTAGCCACTCTACTACCGGAAGACTATCCGAAGATCTTTCCGAGATCTATCTTAAGTGAACTGAATAACCCTGAACTCCTGGCTACGGGAAGAGGGCTTCAATAATAAAGGGTTAAATTCCGAGAATTTGCGCATTATCTCGGAAACCATTTAGAAATTCCCCATGGGCGGCGGTTGTGGACAAAGTTGTTGCAGGCGCCGTGGGCAATGAGTTATAATTTGTTATAGGGAGGGGCTACTAACGTGCCTGCCTTAAGTTTCTTTTCTTTTATAAAAACTGGGAGGTTTACATGTGCAAGACAGGAATTTTGCCGTACTACTAAAGGAAAAACTCAAAATATTCTCTTTAATAAAGCTTTTTCCTGAATAAAGGTGCGAATCCCGAAATACCATTAAGGGACATTATTCT
>JAUVWI010000109.1 GCA_030604195.1 Spirochaetales bacterium | reverse complement strand
TTAAATATGAGCACCATTTTGCGAATGATCTCGGGGCAGATTCACTGAAGTCAATTGAACTGGTTGCGGCTTTTGAAGAAGAGTTTGATATTGATGTTAATGAGGAAGAAGCACTTAAGGTCCGGACGGTGGGCGGCGCAATTGATTTTTTTAAGAAACTTCTGTCGAATTAAGAAGGATGAATTTCAAGTTTCGGAAATGGGAGAATAAAATGAAATTGTACCACTTAAGTGATGTTTCAGAGCCGAATCTTATTAAAGACATCTTTCCATACTATTTACCCCCTATTATAAAGTTTGAAGGTAATATAAAAGAGACCATCGATGGAAAGGAAGTTGAGTTTGATCCCCGTTCCGTTATTGATCGTGATATTCATATTACTGATACCACTTTTAGAGATGGCCAGCAGTCCCTGCCTCCCTATTCTAAAGAGCAGATGGTAAATATTTTTAAGATGCTCTCAAGGCTTGGAGGAAGTAACGGCGTAATCCGGCAGACTGAATTTTTCCTGTATACAAAAAAAGATCGTGAGGCGGTTGATGCCTGCAGAAATCTGGGATTGAGATTTCCGGAGATTACCGGCTGGATCAGGGCAAACAAAGTGGATTTCCGGCTCGTGAAAGAGATGGGGCTTAAAGAAACCGGGATGCTTACTTCCTGTTCTGACTATCATATCTTTCATAAACAGAAGCAAACCCGAAGGGAGGCGATGGAGGAATATCTAAGTGTAGTTGAAGCTGCCCTGGAAGCGGGTATCCTAGCGCGCTGCCATCTGGAGGATGTAACCCGTGCGGATGTTAAAGGGTTTGTTGTACCTTTTGTGCAGAGATTGGAAAAACTCACCGAAAATCAGCCGGAGCATTTGAAAGTTAAAATTCGTCTGTGTGATACAATGGGTTTCGGTATGTCTTTCCCCAATGCCGCCGAGCCGAGATCGATTCCTAAGCTCATCTGGAGAATGAAAGAGGAATGCGGTATTTCTGAAGACAGGCTTGAATGGCACGGGCATAACGATTTCCACAAAGTGCACATTAACGGTGCGTGTGCCTGGATTTACGGGGTAAATGCAGTAAATACGACACTTTTCGGTTTTGGAGAGCGCACCGGTAATCCGCCCCTTGAAGGTGCCCTTATTGAGCTCATATCTCTCAAAGAGGAACTGATGGGTGTAGATTTGGCAGTAATGACCCAACTGGCAGGGTATTATCAAAAGGAAATTGATGCAGCCATTCCTTTTAATTATCCTTTTGTAGGCCGTGATTTTAATACCACGAGAGCAGGTATACACGCAGGAGGACTGCGAAGGGACGAAGAAATTTATAATATCTTTGATACGGCTAAACTGTTGAACCGGCCGCCTAAAGTTGCCATCACCGACAAATCCGGTACTGATGGAGTAGCAATATGGGTAAATAACTTTCTGGGATTAAAGGGGGAAGAGCGGTTAACCTTAATGAAGGTTGCAAAGATTCAGCGCTGGGTCATGGATCAATATGAAAAAGAAGGGCGGCTTACGGCGATTTCTAATAAAGAGCTGGAAGATCAGGTTAAATTGCATTTTCCCGACTTATATAAGCGTGCAAATAATAGGGAGTCAAATCTTTAATCCTGGCACAAGACTGATACGGCTAATGCTGATTTTTAATCAAAACAATAAATTTCGAGGTGAAACATGCTTATAGTAGTTAAAAAAAATTACGACGAAATGACCAAAGAAGCAGCACGGGTTATTTCTGAAATAGTTCGAGAAAAACCTTCATGTACTCTGGGCCTGGCAACAGGCAGTACACCTTTAGGAGTATATAAAGAGCTCATTCGTATGTATAAAGAAGAAGGACTTGATTTTTCAAAGGTAACCACATTTAATCTGGATGAGTATATAGGTCTTGCTCCTTCCCATCAGCAAAGCTATCATTATTTCATGCATGATAACTTATTCAAGCATATAAATCTGGATGAACGGTTCATTCACATCCCGTCCAGCATGGTAGATGTGAGTGATATTAATAGAATCCACAAGTACTGTGACTGGTACGAGGAGCAGACCAGAAAGGCCGGGGGAATGGACCTTCAGCTTCTGGGTATCGGTGTAAACGGCCACATTGGTTTCAATGAACCCGGTTCATCACTGGGCGCGAGAACAAGAATTAAAACACTGACCCAAAAAACAAGAGAGGATAATGCCCGGTTCTTTAATAATGATATTGATCAAGTACCAAAATATGCGATTACTATGGGTGTTGGAACAATACTGGAGTCTCGAATAGTTTTGCTGCTTGCAAGTGGCAAACAAAAAGCTGAAGCCATTAAGATGACTGCAGAAGGACCGATTACAGCAATGGTCCCGGCAAGTATAGTGCAAATGCACAGGAAGGCCATTCTGATTGTGGATGAGGAGGCTGGATCTCTGCTGGATATGCAGTATGAACAGTTTGTTACCGATCTTGAATGACCGGCTGTGCCTGGAAATGGAGAAATAATGGAGAAAATCATATGACCGCAAAGGAAAGGGTAGCTGTTGCTCTATCACACGAAGAACCGGACCGTGTGCCTGTCGATCTGTGGGTTACTCCCGAAGTAGAAGAAGTATTAATGCAGGAAACAGGTACAGATGATCCTTTTGATATGCGTGTCAAATTAGGTCACGACTGCCTTATGTCAATCGCGGGGATCGTTGCATCCTTTTACATGTCTGAAGAATTAGAATATGTAGGACCCTGGGGTATCACATGGCGGCAGGTTGAGTTTGCGGACGGGAGGGGGCACTATACAGAGATTGCATCTCATCCACTGGCAGGTGATGATAAAAAGCTTCTGTCTTATAAACCTCCCGATCCTGAAATACCCGGGCAGTATGAAGAGCTTTCAGATTTGATTGAAAGGTTCGGTAAAACTCACTGTGTTGTGGGAGGAATATTAGGCTCAGTTTTTGAAGGGCCGTGGTATTTAAGAGGGATGATGCAGTTTTTACAGGATCTAATTGTCAATAAAGATTACGCAAACCAGTTAATGGACCTGGTAATGAATTTCCACCTGAAAGCCGGGTTAAAGATGATAGATATGGGATGTGACATGCTTCTTGCCGGTGATGATGTTGGAACACAGGACAGGATGCTGATTTCACCCGGGCTCTGGAGAGAGTTTGTAAAACCCCGCTACGCTGCACTATTTCAGGAATATAAAAATGCCAGTTCTGATCTCAAAATTGCCGCGCATATATGCGGTTACGCGGAGCCGATAATTGACGACCTTATTGAGGTGGGTGTGGACATTTTAAACCCTGTACAGCCGCTTGCAATGGATCCGGAACGTCTCAAGCGAAGGTATGGTAAAAGTATTTCTTTCTGGGGCGGGGTGGATGATCAAAAAGTCCTGCCTTTTGGAAGTCCACAGGATGTCGAAGAGGAAGTACGGTTAAGACTCAAACAGCTTGCTCCCGGAGGCGGGTATATCCTGTGTTCCTCCCATAATGTTCAGCCCACAACACCTATGGAGAATATACGGGCATTTTACAGCGCTTATGAGAGGTTTGGAGCATACCCTGTAAAAATATGAGTATCACTGCCAAAAGCAAGCCACCTCCTTTGGAGGTGGTCTATAATATTTATTAAAAGATTAATTCAAAGGCTATGCCTTTAAAAGCCTTTTGGCTTGGAAAAAGCCACCTGCTTTGCAGGTGGTCTTTTACTGCTGTACAATACTTAATTTATGGAGGCGCTAATCTAATGAAAGGAAACATAACTTATTTTGAAAGAAGTGGAAAAGTTAATACTGTGGATACACTGAATATCGCAAAAATTAGGGCCCAGGAGCCTGGCATTAAGAATGTCGTTGTGGCGTCCACTCACGGTTACTCTGCACTTCGTGCTGCAGAAATTTTTACTGATACCGGTATAGAGTTGATAGCAGTGAGTATTTCTCCAACTTTTGATGATGAGGGATGGAAAATGTCACAGGAAGAACGAAGCAAATTAGAAGAAGCCGGCATTAAAGTCATCACCAGCCTGCATGCTCTTGCCGATGGGGTTACAGAAGGATTGTACGGTGAAATTACACCCGGTAATATCATTTCAAACACTTTAAGACTGTTTTCCCAGGGCCTGAAGGTAGCTGTTGAAATTTCGATTATGGTAATGGAAACAGGAGTAATTTCTCCCGGTTGCGAGATTATCGCGGTTGGAGGGACTGACGAAGGAGCGGATACGGCAATTGTAGCCAGGCCTGCTTATGCACGGAAGATAAAGGATTTTAAAATTTGCGAGATATTATGTAAACCAAGAATTGCCTGAGGATTGATTGCTGGTTATTTTCTGATTATTGTATTGAGTGCTGGAGCCTATAATTTGATGGGTTTCCCCTCTTTATAGGATTGTTTGGCTGCCAGGACAACCTCAAGCGCATTTTTCCCATCTTCACCGGTAGTTATTATTTCTTTTTCCCCTCGTATTACTCTAAGAAAGTAACGATCTTCTTCCAGGACATCCCCCACAATTTCTCCATGAAGCAAAGGCCAGTGCAGGGTATCGGGAAACTTCCAGCCTTCTTCATCCACTGCAGTGAGGGTCATCGGGCGGTAATCCAGGTAGAGAGAGCCCTTTTCCCCGATAAGCTCGAGGCAGACATCCCCAAAACCGCCCCAGGATGCAGGTCTCTGCCACTTCACCATACCCTCTGTAAGCCCCCAGCCTGTTTCAATAATAGCCAGGCCGCCGTTTTTGAAACGGATTGTGATCCAGATGAAATCGTGCACTCCGAGCTCTTTCATCACCGCTCCTTCTACGATCTCCGCGCTTACTTTAACAGCCCTATCGTTGAAATACCAGAATGCCTGGTCAATGTCGTGAACGGAAATATAGTCTTCAACCTCCACACGTCCTCCTAAGCGGCGTGCTTCCTGAATAGGGGCGTTTCTACGCGCGTAACAAACAAGAGGTTTTCCAATAGTTTTTTCTTCAACAGCAGCCTTAATTTGAGCATATCTGGTATCGAACCGCAGTAAGTGTCCCATCATCAGTTTGACATTATGTTTGGAAGCTGCATCTATTATTGCATCAGCGTCATTTATGGTAAGTGCGATCGGTTTTTCTAAAAGAACGTGTTTGCCAGCAGAAGCTGAGTCGACTACAATATCCCTGTGGAGGTTTTCAGGAGTTGCAACAACTACTGCGTCGACATCCCGCCTTTCCAGCAGCGATTTATGGTCGGTATAGTAGTCTAAAGGCTTTGGTAATCCGGGTATTTCAGGGGGCTTTTTAAGTACAGGATCACTTACTGCAGCAATATGGGCGTCGGGCAGCTGCGCAAATGTACGCGCATGAAGCATTCCCATAAATCCTGCACCAATAATGCCTATTCCGATTTTATCTTTCATAAGTTATCCCCTTTGCAGGTATTAAGTATCCCTAATGTGGACAAGCCACATTCTTGATTTTAAAGATATTTTCCTGCAAACTAAAGTTTGTGCCTAAAAGGCAAGAAAATCGGTATAAAGGTACTAATGTGGACAAGCCACATTCTTGATTTTAAAGATATTTTCCTGCAAACTAAAGTTTGTGCCAAAAAAGCAAGGAAATTGTTATAAAGGTATTAAAATCTTAAACCGCTTTTGCAAGCCACTTTACTATCCGGCGGAAGAATTCACCGTAGTGTTCCCACTTTTGGAAAGCTATGGCCCAGTGGGGTGAAATATCTGAGGCAAAAGCCATGGTCCTCCCCTTACCGAACTCACCGGTGACTATAAAGGGGTTATGGGTCTCCTTTGTCCTGGCAATTATTTCCACACCCTCTTTTGCGATGATCCGGTTATAACCAAGAAAGCATGGACACTCATCCCATGGAATGTCTTTCGTAATTGGATGATCGGGTTTGAGGATCTCTATCCAGGTTCCTTCCGGCGTTTCAACCCTGTCATCACCTGCCGGTATGCAGTTCACGGGCAGAGCTTCTTCAACAGGAGTACCCTGATAAGCAGCGGTGCCGAACCTCCCGCTGAAGGAAGACCAACCGCCAATCATACAGAGACTTCCTCCGTTCTTAGTGTAGTCGCGGAGGGATTTCAGGCGGTTAGGGCCCATCGGGGCCTGTGTCCATTCCGGATACAGAAGCAGCACTTCACTCTCAACATCACTTAAAAACACAACATTGTATTTAGCAAAATCTTCAGGCTTCCTGGGAAAATCCCTATAGGCATCCCAGTTTGTAAGATGAACAACCTCGATTTCAGGGTCAGCATTCAGGGCGTCCAGTACAGGCTGGCACCAGATATGGATGCTGAAGCCTTTATTTTCGACGTTGAATGGGGAGGCGATATAACTCGGTCCTAAAACCGCTGCAGCATCACCAACGTACAGAACTTTGATCATAATAGAATCTCCTTTCTCAGTCTAATTTGGTACTGCTCATCACTATTATGCATGCTTTTCAGTTATTTCGGGCTATTTTCAGGCATTTTATCGTAATAACAAACCAATTTTACAGGATAATCTCCCCCTGTCAAGCATAAAATCTACGGGACATAGAGTATCATTATTAACATATTCCATTCACTGCCAAAAGGAAGCCCCCTCCTTTGGAGGTGGTCTTTTACCGGAAAATCCTGAAGAGCATGTAATAGAAATTTGTTTTAATATTTTTTAACCGGGTGACAGATGAATTATATACCTGCATAACAGTAATGCGCTAATGATCAGTCCTGTATTAATTTACAGTTATTAGGCAAACCCTGTCACTTCCCACCTGCAACGCCTGTGAGTATTATCTATAGCAAGCGCATTTCTAAAATTTTGTAAGGCTTTAATTTGATGGCCTTTACCTTTGAGAGCAAGACCTGATAGGTACAGGTTTTCTACCCTGTCACCTGAATTATTGGACAGCGCATTCTGGGCGTGATCATAAAGCCCGTTCAATATGCTTTCTGCTTCCTTCTTTTTTCCCAGACACCGCAAGGCTTTTGCTTCATAGTAACGTAACGCATTCCATTCAGGGTGCACCTCTTCTGAGGCCATTTTCCACTGTTTTATAGCAGTGGTTTTTTCACCCATTTTTTCAAGTGCCAGCCCGATCCTGTAATTCACCTCTGCATGATTTTTTTTTGCCGGTTCTCCAACCCCTATGTTCCTCGGATATTTCATGACTTCTTTAAAGCAATCTATCGCCTCTTTTGGCTTTCCATCAGCCATGAGGGATATACCTTTACCGATATTTGCGTCTTCAAAAATTCGCCTTCCCTCAGTATAAAACTCCCACGGGAAGAATTTAGTATTCTGCAGAATCTCAAGTGCACGATCGAACTCATTGACGTCAGCATAATATGAGGCTGCTCTTTCTGCGATAATATCATTTTTCATGAGACACCCGGGGATTTTATTTATCAGATTCTGTCTTTTTTCATTTAAGCCGTGACGTCCATACAGTTTATCCAGCTCGTAGTACAACTTATAGTCATCAGGATCACATTCAAGGGCCGATACGTATTCCTTAATCGCGATGTCCGGTTCCTTCAGCACCCGGCTATAGGCACGACCTAAATTTCTGTGAACTACTGAGAACTTTTTTTCTTTCTCAGCTGCCTGTTCCCAGAATTTAATTGCTTCCACGGGACGCTCTTTTCCGCACAGAAGGTTTCCGAGATAATATTTTGCTCTCCCGTCTTCAGGCCTCTCATTTATTACCCGCCGCAGAACTGCTTCGGTTTCTAACCGATGGGGGAATACGAAAGAGGGGTCCTTTTCCCCTCCCATTTTGAAGTATTTTTTGGCCTCCTCTGGTTTATTGATTTTCTCAAAGTAATATCCCAGATAGTAGTATATCAGCGGGTAAGGTATTTCAGCTGCTGCATTTTCTTCAGTAAGAAGCGACACTATTTTTATCCCCTCGTTGTATGAACCGAACCGTGCATAATCGGAGGCCAACTCAAGGTACGACTGAAAATTGTTACGCAGGACTTTTTTTAGTTTCTGTTTTTCCTTTTCCAGAGCATTTTTGGTTTCATTCTCGTGAGCTAAGAAATACCCTTCAGCTAAAGCTGGAAAGCACAATGGATCTTTTCTCACTATTTTCTGTACAAGAGCCCTGGCTTCTTCGAATTGTTTATTTTTTCTCATTGCACAGGCAAGAAAAGCCGAGGCATCCAGATTTTCAGGGAACAATCTGTTGGATTTTTTTAGCTGTGCTACCGCTTCATTGATCTGCTCCTGCCCCAGATAAAGCCTTCCAAGTAGATATGAGCTCGAAGCTCCATACTCATGGCTTCTTGAGAGCATTCTTAGCTCTGAGATTGCCTTATGAAACTGCTCCATGCATATGAAACCCACCCCGAGAAAAAATCTTGCGCACTCATCTGTGTTATTCCTTTCCAGGGCGCTCCTTAATTCAGAGGTTGCCCTGTCATAATTTCCCCGGCGAAGATGCAGGATCCCCAGAGACCGATGTGCAGGAGAAAAACCGTGATCGTCTTTGAGGGCATTTTCATACGCCTTTTCGGCTTTTAATGGCTCGCCTATCTTTTCATGATCAAGCCCGTTCTTCCATTGATCTTCCGCCCTTATTGCCTTTGCAACTGGCTCAATCTTATAATATCCTTTTATTTCCGGTTCCTGTTCCCTTTCATCGTTTTTGACATACTCGGTGAGGGTTTCTCCTTTTTCATTTATCAGTAAAAGCTTAATTTTTTTATCCTTGAATATTCCTTCTTCCAGAGGAATTTCGGCAACATAGGGGTGCTCAGGCTCTAGATCAATCTTTTGATTCCATACTGTGTTATCACCGGAACAAAGAGATATTTCAGCATTACGCTGTGATGAGGTTACATGCACGCCAATGTGTATGTCCTTTTTGTCTTTAAGTTGGGAGAAGGAAAAAGCAGCTTCCTTATTTACGAAGACGGGGGTTCCGATTTTTCTTATCGGATACCATACCTCTTTCCATGTTTCAACAGCCATGGGGGATAATATTTCCCATATCCGCATTGTGGGTAAACGCCCGCTTTGCATTTCAGAGTAAGGTCCATCATTGTCTGTCAGGAGTTCGGTCCATATTTTGCCGTCGTCGCTGTTTCCCCATGTATAGAATTTCTTGCCCGGGGCTTCGGTGCGGTCCGCATAATTGATCATGCCGCGTTCAATGTCGTGGTTGTACCAGGCTACAAAGTCCTGTTTCAGGTCCAGACTGAAGAGGTCCTGAGCTTCTGTATGATTCCTGTCCCATCTGAGGTCAACACCATTACGAATTGGAAAACTTATTACATCTGTAAGTGTCATCACCCTGGTGGCGGTCGTTATGAATTCCAATCCCTTGCTTGCAGGGGCTGCAGAATTTGCCCAGAACCAGAACCTGTTTGGAAAATGTGTCCTGTTAAAGAGCCTTGTCTCTGTTTCAAAAAACGCATAATCCCTGTATAGGGTAATTCCCACCGACCACCTCATTCTGGATACTTTTTCAATGTCGCCTATAAAGACTGTTTTACTCCCATCTTCGTTTTCTCTTATTTCGTAGTCAATAGGAGAAGAAGTTGTTACAGTATGCCCGTTTGGGAAGTTCCACTCGATCCCGCCGGAGACCCAGGCTCCTCTTATGCCTATGCGCGCAAATTTCAAAACGTGGTTTCGATACATGGCTTCTTCACCCGTTGATTTGTCCATCACAGACAGAAGGTGGCCTCCCAGTTCCGGTAAAAAGATTAAACGCAGGTAATCATTTTCAAGAAACAATGCCTTCCAGACCCTTTCTTCCTTAATCTCTGTAAGATTTTCATTCAACGGATAGGGATAGATAATTGAACCTCCTGGATGAATGGGATTCTTCCGTTTTATGAATATGGGCGGGTTCTGGTCTTCCGGTCCCAACCTGTAGGTGGGTATGGAGATTTCACCCTCCCAGGCTTTAACTTCTGATTTTTCAGTTTTCATGCTTTTGCTCCTCCATTATTTTTCTATTAATCAAAGAAATAAAACGATCAATTGATACATATTGCTCGATTAGAACGGGAACATAACAGGTAGAATTGATGAAAATAATTATATCAGCTGAGTGTCTTATGTCAAGCTGAAAAAAATACCGGTTCCTTAACTTTTGTCTATTCCAATTTTCTTGACATACCAATATTTTCTATGTATGATGAAAGCAAAATGGTAGTGAGTTGCTTTTGAAAAGTAAAAGACCACCTGCAAAGCAGGTGCCTTTTTCCAAGCCAAAAGGCTTTTAAAGGCATAGCCTTTGAATTAATCTTTTTAGAAATATTATAGACCACCTCCAAAGGAGGCAGCTTCGTTTTGGCAGTGATTTCTGCTACATGGC
>JAUVWI010000086.1 GCA_030604195.1 Spirochaetales bacterium | reverse complement strand
CGTCCAGCAGACCTGGATAAAACCAATTGAGTAATTATTCCAGCCCGCACTGCAGCAAAAACCTATCCCAGCACTCCATAATTCTCCCTCCCGGCCCTATTAAAAGTAATGATGCGTCAGTACTGTCCAGTACTGCGTGCTATTGACAGCGGGCAGAGTTATCCTATATGCTCCCTTTCGCTAATGAAGCTAAGCAAGAAGAATCGCTCTTTCCTTTTCACCTTTATAGGACTGGGTATTTTGATCGGCAGTCTCGGCTGGGAAGTTCTGGAAAGAGCCTTATCTCAGGCGGGGGTCAATCTGGCTTTGGGAATTGGTCCGGTTGGCTTGGATTTAACGGTGTTTTCCTTTTCCTTGCTGATTAATCCGGGAACTTTATTCGGTATTGCCGGCGGTATTCTTCTTTTCAGGTTTTTTTAAAAAAATCGAGGTATATTTTGGAAACAATTATTCTGGCCTCAGGGTCACCACGGCGCCAGGAGCTACTTAAGAGGGTAGGCATTCCTTTTAAGGCTTTCCCCCCCCATATCGATGAGCAGGCAGACCGGGACGCTGCTGTAGAGGAAAGGGTACAGATCATAGCACGTCAGAAGATAGAGAAAGTGGTTTCCCTCTTTAAAGAAGAATCCCCGCGTTGGGTTTTAGGCCTCGATACCCTGGTGGAGTTCAAGGGCAGGGCAATTGAAAAACCAGAGGATATGGAAGATGCTGAAAGAATATTAAAAGAGCTTTCCGGAACCACCCACCGGGTATACACTGCAATAGGTTTTTTGCCGTCACGGCAGTCAAAAATTGATATGCGTTTTGCCTGTACCCAGGTGAAGTTTATAAAATTGACTGAAGAGGACATTCAGTATTATCTTATGACCGGTGAATGGCGGGGAGTTGCCGGAGCTTACCGCATTCAAGATCGCGGGGCCTTTTTCATTGAAAGTATAAAAGGCTCCTGCAGCAATGTAGTGGGCTTGCCACTCGAGATTTTTTATGGCATGTTAAGAGACAATAATTTCTCTTTGTAAAAGGGAATCACTAATTTTCCGTTTGAGAGTTCTTATATAAAGATTCTTTCATACGAGAATGAGAGAAGGAAAATTGGTCTGTCGGCTGCAATAGCTGCAGATCCAGGAATGAGGAGTAAATCTTGGCAGTAGTAACAATGAAAAACCTGCTCGAGTCAGGTGTGCATTTTGGTCATCAGACCAAAAGGTGGGACCCCCGGATGAAGAAATATATCTTCGCCGAACGAAATGGGATCCATATTATCGATCTTCAGAAAACAATCGTATCTATCAAAGAGGCGTACGAAGTAGTACGTAAGTCAGTACTGGATTCCAAGGGAATCCTTTTCGTAGGCACAAAAAAGCAGGCCCAGCAGGCAATTGAGCGCGAAGCACAGCGCTGCGGTATGTTCTATGTTAATAACCGCTGGCTGGGGGGTATGCTTACCAATTTCATGACAATTAAAAAATCATTATTAAGATTAAAAAAAATTGAAAAAATGGAAGTGGACGGCACTTTTGAAGCGCTTACCAAAAAGGAAGTGGCTCATCTGGTAAAGGAGAAAGGCCGTTTAGAAAAAAACCTCGGGGGCATCAAGGAAATGAAAGAGCTCCCTGGTGTGGTTTTTATTATAGACACACGTAAAGAAGCTATAGCCGTGGCTGAAGCCAAGCGTATGGGAATTCCTATTGTCGCTGTAGTGGATACAAACTGTAACCCGGAGGGGATTGATTATCCAGTTCCCGGTAATGATGACGCTATCAGGGCAATTAATCTCTTTACCCAGATTATCGCCAATGCCGTGGTTGAGGCAGATAATGAAGTGGGACTTGAGGTTATTGAGAATCTTCAGGATGAACAGAAGGAAGAAGATCTCAGCAGCGCTATCGATTCGGGAGAGGTCTCTGACAAGGATGAAACTGAAGATGCGTTGGAAAAGGCCCCGTTAGGTGACAGCATCGGGGAAGCTGTAGCAGAGGAAGAGAAAAGCCGCTTTGCTGATAAGGATTACTCTGATTATGATCCTGCAGACAAAGCAGAAGCTACAGTAACAACTGAGGAGATAGCAGCGGAAACAGTAGCGGAAACAGTAGCGGAAACAGTAGCGGAAACAACCGAGGAAACAACCGAGGAAACAACCGAGGAAACAGTTGAAGAAGCTATAGAAGAAGAGATGGAAAAAGGTAAATAGAATAGAGGAAAGGAGAATGTGGTTTGGAAATTAGTGCTCAAGATGTTAAAAAACTGAGAGAAAAAACCGGCTCAGGATTGATGGATTGTAAGAATGCCCTGGTAAAGGCGGAAGGGGATTTTGTCAGAGCTGAAAAAATATTAAAGGAACTTGGCCTGGCGGCTGCTCAGAAGCGGAGCGGTCGTAAAACAAAAGAGGGCAGTATCTTTTGTCGGATAGGCGCTGATAAGGGGATTTTACTGGAAGTTTCCTGCGAAACTGATTTTGTAGCCCGCAGCCCGGACTTCAAGGATCTGGGCGCAAGTCTCTGTCAGGCAGCTATAGAAAACGGCGGTGAGCTTCCTCAGGAAGTTTCAGATAGCTTGATTAGTGCTGTGGTGGGCCGGATTAAAGAGAATATGGAACTCAGGCGCTACCAGGTCCTAGATCAGCAGGATAATGATCTTTTGATTGAGTATATACATGGAGGCGGTCAGATTGGCGTAATTGTCAAGCTTTCCTTAAGTAATGGCACTTTGAAAGATAACCCCAGGGTTAAGGAAACAGGCTTTGACCTTGCTTTACATGCGGCGGCATTTGCACCACTATATCTTTCGCGGGATAAAGTAGCTCCAGCCTACCTGGAAGAACAGGAAGAGATCTTTCTCAAACAGGCTCAGAATCTGGGTAAACCGGAGAAGGTTCTGGCTGGAATTGTCAAAGGCAAGCTGAACAAGCATATATCCGAGATTTGTTTTGTGGATCAGGCTTTTGTAAAGGATAACAGTCTGAAGGTAGGCCAGCTTTTAAAAAACCTTAGCCTGGAAATCGGCGGGGAAGTAGAGATTACTGATTATCTTTACTTCAGGGTAGGCGAAGAATTGGCCTGATTGTTAAGGTGGATCAAAGGGGAGGCTCAAAATTCACGTGCTCTTCCCGATCCGTGAAGGAGCTAAAAAGAGGAGTTTACCTTATGGAAAAGACAAAAAAAACAACTGAAGAAAAGATGAAAAAAACGGTAAAAGCCCTTCAGGATGAGTTTAAGTCCGTACGCACCGGACGTGCTTCCAGCGCTCTTTTTGATAATATACGGGTGGACTACTATGATCAGAAGGTGCCTCTAAGCCAGGTGGCTACAATTTCTGTTCCTGAGGCTCGTTTGGTAGTTATTCAGCCATGGGATCGCTCTGTACTCGCTGAGATCGAGAAGTCTATTCAAAAATCTGAGTTATCTTTAAATCCCAATAATGATGGCAAGGTGATACGAATTAATATACCGCCGCTGACCGAAGAGCGTCGCAAAGAGATGGTTAAGCTGGCCAAAAACATGGGCGAGAAGAGTAGAGTGTCAATTCGCAATATCCGCCGTGATGCTAATGAAGAGTTTAAGAACCTGCAGAAAGATTCTGAAATCAGCGAGGATGAGGCAAAGAGAGCAATTGAGGATACCCAGAAGTTGACGGATAGTTCTATTGAACAGATTAATAAACTGCTCGAAGCTAAAGAGAAGGAAATCCTGGAAATATAATGCAGGAACAAAGAGTTCCTCCAGAACTGCCCTGCCATGTTGGAATTATCATGGATGGCAATGGCCGCTGGGCCAGGGCAAGAGGAAAGCCTCGCAGTGCGGGACACCTGGAAGGGCTTCAGGCGGCCAAGCGGGTTATCAAAGCAGCCTCTGATATAGGAATCAAATTCGTATCTCTTTACACATTCTCAACGGAAAACTGGAAACGGGCTGAGAAAGAGGTCTCTTACCTCATGTTCCTGATTAAAACTCATTTAAAAAAGGAGTATAATTTCTACAGAGATAACCAGATCAGGGTAGTTCACTCCGGCTATCTCGAAGCGCTCCCTGCAGATGTCATGGAGGAAATTAGAAGTGTGGCCGGAGACACTGCAGGTTATGCCGGCCTTACTGTGAATTTGGCAATTAATTACGGAGGCCGCGACGAGGTGGTCCGCGCGGTAAATAAAATTCTAAAAGAGAGTTCAGGGCAGGCGGAAATATCGGAAGAGGATATTCTGCGACATCTGGACCACCCTGAGATCCCCGATCCTGACCTGATTATCAGAACCGGCGGTGAATTCCGGATCAGCAATTTTCTGCTGTGGGAGATAGCTTATTCCGAGCTGTGGTTCAGCTCCAAGCTCTGGCCGGATTGGGAAAAGCAAGACCTGCTGGAAGCTCTGGAATTTTATAAGAGAAGAGAAAGAAAGTTCGGCGGAGTAAAATGAAGAGTGCAATTATACATCGTATAGTAACCGTAACAGTAACCCTGCCCCTTTTTTTTATACTCGTTTTTCTGCTTCCTCATTATAACCATCTATCCTTCAATATAGTGGCAATACCGGCTTCTATACTGGGAGCATTGGAGGTAGCAGCTTTCTTTCGAAAACGGGGCATACCGGTTTCACGCTGGGTATTCCCTCTGCTCAGCGCAACCCTCCCCATAGTTGCATATTTGGAAATTGCCGGAGTTGTGCGGCCTGCTTTTTTCTCATTCTGGCTGATGGTTCTTTTTATCCTGGTATTGATTAGAGGTGTGGCGGTAAAAAAAGAGAAAGATCTGGCCGATGTACTTCAGTTTATTCCTTCTTCACTGCTGGTAATTATCTATCCTGCTCTTTTTATTGCTTATATTGTGCGTCTGTCAGGTTTTGAGAATTCTTCAATTATTATTATCTTTTTTCTGAGTCTGCCCATAGCAAGCGACATTATGGCCTATCTGGCGGGAATGCTTTTGGGGCGCTCGACCAGGTTGAAGCTGCCGGTCAGTCCCAATAAGAGCATGGTGGGATTCATTGCCGGCTTTTTAAGTTCAATCGGCGTAGCTCTGCTTTTTAATTATTTTTTCCCTGCACTGCTTCTGGGTAAAACCTCCTATGCCGTACTGCTGGGGGCAGTAATCGGGTTGCTCACCATTATTGGGGATCTTGCTGAATCAGCGCTGAAACGCTCTGCCGGTATCAAGGATTCCGGGAAGGTCATACCCGGCAGGGGAGGGCTGCTTGATTCGGTGGATTCCTGGCTCTTAAGCGCACCGGTATTCTATTATTTTTTTGAAATGATATACGGGTAGCTTTCTATGAAAAGGGTTATGGTGCTGGGCAGTACGGGATCCATTGGCAGAAATACTCTGGATATTATCGGCAGGATGCCCGGAGAATTTCGTGCTGCCGCCCTGTCCTGCAGAAGCAGAATCTCCGAGATTGCCGGACAGGCCCGCGAGTTTAAGCCTGAGGCACTTGCCATAAGCGGCAGCGGCTTCGTTGCCGCGGACTTTAAACAGATTTCCTCTGATGTGAAATGCTATGGTGGAGAACAGGGGCTATTAAAGATGATTGAAGAGGTGGGCGCGGATATTGTGGTTAACGGAATATCCGGATCTGGGGGACTCTTACCATCTTTTAAAACACTGGAATGTGGAAAAGACCTGGCTTTAGCTAATAAAGAGACTGTGGTAATGGCCGGATCACTGATTACCGAACTTGCACGGAAAAGAAAAAAGAAATTGATCCCTGTTGACTCCGAACATGCGGCTCTGTTCAGTCTGCTTGAGTCTGCTGCAGAACGGGGGGTGGCTGAGGTCATCCTTACTGCTTCAGGGGGCGCTTTCAGGGATTTTACCGCGGAGCAGCTGCAGCATGTGCGTGTGGCTGATGCCCTTAAACATCCCAACTGGCAGATGGGTCCTAAGATTACAGTAGATTCCGCCACCATGGCCAATAAGGGTCTGGAGGTTATTGAAGCTCACTATCTCTTCTCTATTGCGGTTAACAAAATCAAGGTGCTTATACACCCTCAGAGTTATGTGCATGCAATGATCAGAACTATAGAGGGTTCGCTTTACGCCCAGATCAGTAAACCGGATATGCGTCTTCCTATTTTGAATGCACTCAGCTATCCGCATCTTTTAGCTGCCGATTTTGCCGCTCTTGAGTTGGGGGACAGGGAGTTATCTTTCCTGCCGGTGGATTATAAAAAATACCCGCTGCTCGCTTTGGCCTATGAAGCGGTAAAAAGAGACAGCGCCCACTGCGTGGTATATAATGCTGCCAATGAGGTAGCCGTAGAGGCATTCCTGAAAGAGCGTATATCCTTTTTAGAGATAGCAGCGGTAGTGGCGGATACCTTGATCCTGGACTGGGATGGGAGTACGGCAACATTGGAGGATATTCTGGATATTGATCGGCGGGCGAGGATTGAAACAGAAAGGTTTATTAAATGATTTTGACTATATTTTTTGGAGTCCTGGGACTCGGCATAATGGTCTTTGTCCATGAACTGGGCCATTTCATTGGAGCTAAAAAGGTAGGTATTGGAGTCGAAGTATTTTCCCTGGGTTGGGGCAGGAAAATGATCGGTTTCTCCAGGGGAGAAACGAGCTACCAGTTGTCCTGGCTCCCCATCGGCGGTTACTGTAAAATGAAGGGTGATGATATCTTTGACGGCGAAGAAGCGATGCACAGGGAGGGTTCCTTTTTTGCCGCTTCACCATTAAGAAGAATCATAGTAGCTTTCTCAGGACCTCTGGCAAATATGATCTTTGCTGTAATCATACTTACTACTATCTGGTGGGTCGGATTCAAGATCTATTCAGATGAAAATCGTATTATTCTTGCCAGTGATTATAATAATGAGATTTCTGCAGGAACGCTGCCGGCTGCTAAGGCCGGGATTATTACCGGGGATAGGATTATCGGCATAAATGACAACAGGATAGAAAAATTCCAGGATATTCTAGAAATTGTTTCCACCTCTCCTGGTAAGGAACTGATTTTATCTGTTCAAAGAGAGGGGAGTCTGTTGGATATAAGGGTTGTGCCTGAACTGGATCTGGAAACCGGCGCCGGAAAGATTGGGGTCTATGCCTGGCGGGATCTGGTGATTGATCAGCTCGATCCGGGTGGAGCTGCATTCCTCGCCGGTTTGAAACCGGGAGACAGGATAACAGCCTTGAATGGAAAGGAGGTTAATCATACACTTGACCTCTACCAGGCGCTGGCCGGAAAACCCCAGGCTGTCACAGTAACCTATCAGCGCGGCGCTCAGAAGGCAGAAACTGATCTGGTAATTTACTACCAGGATAATGGCAGTGCTGATCTGGGGCTCTCTTTCAGGGTAAAGGTATTTTCCTCTCCGGATATATCCTTACCAGGTGCATTATTAAAGGGAGTAGCGGAAACCTATCGAACCCTGGAGCTTACGGTAAAAGGAATAACTCTGCTCTTCAGCGGTGTGAATCTACAGAATGCCGTAGCCGGCCCCCTGCGAATTACCTATTATGTCGGTTCAGTAGCCAGGAGTGGTTTCCGCCTTGGTATAGGCAGCGGCCTGGTTTCATTTTTCCGTTTTCTATGCCTGCTGAGTGTTGTGTTGTTTCTGATGAATCTGATACCCCTTCCCGCGCTGGATGGCGGGCAGATATTGATCTTCTTAATAGAGATAATTCGCCGAAAGGCGATCAGTCCTAAGGTTATCTATAGAATCCAGATTGTAGGCTTTTCCATACTGATTGTTCTGGTTGTATTTTTTACTTTTAACGATATCCTGTTTTTTCTGGGACGGTGAAAATGAAAAGGAAAGTAGTTTGCTATTGTGACAGAGATTTTGAAGTGGATTTGCCCGATCAGGTGGAATTGAATCCGGAAATGGAAGAAGCGATCCTGAAGGGGAGCTTCATGAGCACCAAATGTCCTCACTGTGGAAAATTATTAAAGCCGGAGTTTCCGGTTAGGGTAAAGAACCCGGAAAGAGATATTGATATATTGATGGTGCCGGAGCAGGACCGGAATGCATTCTATGATAATTCGCTTCCCTACTCAATAAAGAGAGGCCGTAGTGTAGTTATCGGACATAGAGAATTAATCGAGCAGCTTTTAGTGATCAAGTCCGCTTTGGATATACGCGCGGTAGAGATTGTTAAATTTTATCTTCTGAAAAAAGCACTTAATGACTACAATTCCGAGGAGCGCTTGAGTATTATTTTTACAGGTAAAGAGCAGGATATGCTGGTTTTTCATATTTTCGGTCTCAAAAGGGATCAGCTGGGCATAGTGCGTGTGGCTTTAGAAAAATACCAGAGGATAGTACAGGATCTGGATGTCAGGGTGCAAGAAGAGCCCTTTAATGTTCTGCTTGCCCCTCCCTATGTCTCGATAAATAAATTTTTTAGCAGTGATTCCTTAAGGGGAGATAGTTGAAAAAAAGCCTTTTCTTAATCCTTGGGGTGTGGCTGATGATAAATTTTTCTCTGTTCAGCCAGGATGTACTGATAAACAGCAGCCACCAGGGGCCGGTCAACAAGCTCTACTACGATGATAACCGGGGTTTACTCTTTTCCAGCGGTGAAGATGGATCGGTGCTTATCTGGGATAGGGAGAAGCGGGAAATTCTTTTCCGTGTGCAGATATCACATTTGCCGATTAAGATGTTTGCCGTACATCTCGAAAAAACTCAGCTGGCGTTGGTGGAGAGTGATCAGCTGAAAACTTTTCGCTTAAGTTTTTGGGACTGGGAAAAAGGAACCAGGCTTTTTGTACGGGATTTAGATGAATTGCCTTTGTTCATAACCTATTCACCCAAAGGGAAATATCTGCTATATGCCAGACCCGAATATGACAGCCTGGTTCTGCTTAACCCTGAAACGGGAAGAGAATTGAATTTACTTAAAGATGGTTCCGGCATTGTTCCCTTTGCCGTAATTTCCGGGAATGAACGCAATATAATGACTTATCAGCCCTCGGGCCTGATTACCTATTTAGAGATATCAAGCGGCAGGATACTGAAAAGGGTAAAAACCCTTCCTGATCTTGGAACTATTAATATATTTCCGGATAATCTTTATATTGGAGCTTCCACCGGGGAGTCCCTGGTGGTGGTTGACCTGTTAAACGGCACAGTTAAGAGCAGGGCAGCCATTTCAGAGATCACTGCCATTGGTATATCCGGGCAGGGAAATGAGGTGGCCTGTATTAGCCGCGAAGGGGGAAAAAGCAGCCTGACTAAATGGTATTTCAACCGCAGGGACCTCTTTAGTGTCAGTGTACCGGAAATCGAGACTTTTACCAATCTGAATGCTCTGACCTTTGCGGATAGGTACCTCTTTCTTGCCGGTAGTCGGGGCACTATTTCTTTTTTAAACCGGCAGAATCAATATGAAGTGCTTGCTGAAAATCAGTTAATGGAAATATCCTCACTGGCCCTGGCACAAAACCACCTGGCGGTTGCCGGTCCTGAAAACATTTTTCTCTTCTCTGCTGAATTGTTGTTCGCCACGCTCCTTTCAGGGCGCAGCCTGGATAATAAATCCTTTTTAAGACAGAAAAAGATAATCAACCCCTTTTCCGGAGAAAGCGGGGTTGAAATTTCTGATGAAGGCCGGCTTTTTCTGTGGGCCAGAGAAGATGAGCAGGGGGGTATTATCTCTTCAGATCCGGATACAGGCTTGCAGAGAACAATCCATACAGATTTCAGTTCAGCGCTGCTCTACTTTGAAGCAGCAGCGCAGGGTATAATCACGGTAGAAAAGAGGGGGATGGTACAGATTCTCGATGGTGACAGTTACCGGAAACTCTTTCAATATTGGGCTCCCGGAATGAATAAATTGATATTTGGCGACGACGGAGCTCTCCTGGGAGCCAAGAGCAGTGTTTCCGAGTTGAGCAGTCCTCTGCTTATGATCAACCAGGAGACAGGCGAGACTGTGCCTATAGCTGATACTCGTCTATTTGTATTTGAACTGCTGTATGACAGAGCCCGGAAACGTTTATTTTCACTGGGTATAGAACGTGATGGAGATAATTATATTACCCAGTTGAAACAACATTCCGGAGCTGATTTC
The DNA here is from genome assembly GCA_030604195.1 of Spirochaetales bacterium. GTDB lineage: Bacteria > Spirochaetota > Spirochaetia > SZUA-6 > DRHE01 > DRHE01. The sequence goes on along the minus strand of JAUVWI010000086.1, from coordinate 4,839 downwards.
AAGAAGATGCAGCTCTTATACAATTATCCGGGAGAGGATCTCAGCGCCTGCATGGCACTTGATCACAGTTCGCTCTTTGTCGCTTTAAATGATAAACCGGTAAGTCTGTGGAATGGCTACCGTTTTATCGAACTGGAGCGCTCTCATCATAAGCCGGTAAAATTATATACCCAGGACAGGGCTTTGTTATCTCTTAACAGTGATTCAACTCTAACTCTCTGGGATGCCAGGAGTAGAAAGATTATTCTTAATTTCTATATCTTTAAAGATGGTGAATGGGCTGCTTTTTTTCATAATGGTAAAATTTACACTTCAAGCGGCGGAAAAAAATATTTAACTGATACCGCTAATCGTGCGCCGGATTATTCTGGATTTTTTTAACGGCTTCTTTAACGGCTTTTTTAACTTCCCAGGCGTAATCAGTATTGTCGATTGCATGGGCATAGAGCGTACCCATTAACGATACCCGATAGTAGGGTTTGATGGAGTTCAAAGCGTAAGCAGCCATATCGAGAATACATTCTTCACATTTGCAAATTTCATTGTTAGAGGCCAGTTCCAGCTCCAGCTCTTCTACTACCAGTCTTTCCGCTTCGTTAATCAGGTTCTCGAAATTGTACTTTTCTTTAAATGCCATTGCTCTGATCCTTATACTTGTTTTATTAGTGTATACCGGTGTCTCTGCTCATGTCCTCAAATTTAGTATATTCCGGAATGAAAGCCAATTCAATAGTTCCTACCGGGCCGTTTCTTTGTTTGGCTATAATAACTTCGGTTCTGATATTTTGCGGAATATCATCACCATCACCATCCGGCTGTCTCTCCCGGTGGAGAAAAATTACCACATCCGCATCCTGCTCAATAGAACCTGATTCGCGAATATTAGCTAAAGAGGGACGCTTGCCTTCGCTCTCGCGGCTGACCTGTGACAAAGCAACAACCGGGATATTCAGTTCCCGGGCCAGGGCCTTTAATGAACGGCTGATCTCGGCAATCTGCTCATGCCGTGGCATGTCCTGGTGCTCTGAGCCGATCAGCGTCAGATAGTCAATAAAGATAATTGATACCTTATGCTGGGAGCGCATTCTCCTGGCCTGGGCTCGGAGGTCAAGGAGCTTGAGATTGGGGGAATCCTCTATATAGAGCGGAGCTTCATAGATCTTGCCTGCCGCTTCGGTAAGCTTATGAAAGTCAGAGGGTTTGAGAATTCCGGAGCGCAGGGCATGGGATTTTAGCCGCGCTTCGCTTGAGAGGAGTCTCTGCATCAGAGCCATGCTGGACATTTCCAGGGTAAAAAAGCCCACCGGGATATGGTTCTTAATAGACATGTTGGCCGCCATGGTCAGAGCGAGTGCAGTTTTACCAACCGAAGGACGGGCGCCGATTACAATGAACTCGGCATTTTGAAATCCTGCTGTATACGAATCCAGGCTGGAGAAACCTGAGGGAACCCCGATATAGTCACCGCTGTTGTGAAAAAGCTTTTCAATTACCTCTATAGTCCGTGCCACAATTTCTCTGGCAGCCTGATAGGAGCCGGTGTGCTGTTTGTCGGTGAGCTCAAATATCTGACGTTCCGCTTCTTCGATTATATAGCGTACGTCTGTTGAATCATCAAATGAGCTTGCGTTAATCTCTGAAGCGATCCGCGCCAAATTTCTGCGCATGCTTAATGCCTGAACAATTTGAGCGTAATATTTTATATTTGCACTGGTAGGAACCGCAGAGGTAAGCTGCGAAATATAAGCTGATCCGCCGCAACTCTTAATAAGACCCTTAGTTTTCAACTCTTCGTTGAGGGTGATCAGGTCAATTGCTTCACTGCGATCAAAAAGCGCTAAAATTGCCTCGTATATGCGCTGATGGGCTGTTTTATAAAAATCATCGGGCCGCAGGTATTTCAGTACAGTGGAAAGAGACTCCGGATCTAACAGAAGCGCGCCGATAGTGGCTACTTCCGCCTCATCATTATGAGGAGGAACTTTATCTCTTAAGGAGTAAGTCGCGGCCATTCAATCAGGTTTCTTTTTCTACAACTACACTTAAAGAGGCTTCTTCATGTTCATAGAGTTTTACAGTGACCTTAAAATTTCCGGTCATGCGGATGTTATGCTCAGGCACCTCTATCCTTTTTCTTTCAATGCTGAAACCCTTTTTTTCCAGTTCCTGGGCTATAAGCGCGTTATTAACTGAACCAAAGAGCTTGCCGCTCTCTCCGGCGGGCATAGCGAAAACCAGTTCTTCAGTTTCCAGTTTTTCCTTGAGGCTCATCGCTTCTTTGCGTTTCTCCTCTTTTCTGGTTTCAATTGCCGATCTCTTCTGTTCCAGGAGAACCAGGTTGTGCTTGCTATGGGGAACAACCATTTTTTTAGGAAGCAGGTAGTTGCGTGCGTAGCCTCCGGTGACTTCTTTGATGTCGCCTTCTTGACCTAAGCCTTCAATGTCCTTATTGAGAATAACTTTCATCTCAGTTTTCACTCCTTTGTTTTGTTCTATATTTTATCCAGATTTCTGAAACACCTAATGCAGGAATCAGCAGTAAGAAAACGATTCCGACTCGCGGAGTCATAATTAAAATGACTAAAGAAAAAGCAAATAAAAATCTTAATGGTCTGGGCACCTGAAATTTTTCGAAAAGAAAGCGTATAATACCGAAACCTGTCAGACCGAAAAGAAAGAGCATGATCAAAGCCGTATTCCAGAATAGAAAGCCGAGAAATCCAAGACTGCGAAAATTGTTCACCAGAACTCCGGCAAGACCCAGGATCAGGGGCCAGATATATAGATCAGCCATCCGGAAATTTTTCAGTGACGTAGTATTTGATTTTACCTTAAGGGATTTCAAAGCGAGTATAGTGCCGCTCCGCCAGGAGAAGAGCAGGAGGATAAAGTAGTCAAAGATGTAACTCCGCAAGAAGAATTCCCTGGTAGTGATAAGCAATGACTCGACATCGATACCAGGCTGCTGGTTGTAGCTCAGGTTAATTGACTCGGAAGCTGCTACGTTGGTGTTCAGAAACAGGGTGATATTGGCAAAAAGCTGACGGATCACAGTGTTAAAACCCTCATCTCCACTCAGAAAAAGGATAAGTGGAATTGACAGGATCCAGGTGGCTGCAGCAGCGGCCTGGAGTTTTAATAGGGAAGAGACGGCTGGTAGTTTTACCAGATTCAGGAACACCAGACCGCCGAAGAGCAGGGTTATGGAAAAGAATTCTATGAGTATAAAGGGTCCGGCAGCAGCAAAGGCTGAATTTATGGACAGGGTGATAAGCTTATAGATAAGAATAAGGGAGAAGCATATAACCATGGCGGTGATAAAAAAACTATCACCACGGCGAATAAAGATTACCTGCAGAGGCATCAGAAATAGCAGGAAACCGATTCCAATATTATAGAGTAATACTGAGACAAGTGTAAGCAGCAATGTCTCGAACCATGGCCCTTTAAGCCATGATCGTTTGAAAATATCCTGGAGCATTGGTCTCTATTCTAAAGCCCTCACTTTGCCACATAGGGCAATAGGGCCAGGGCGCGCGCCCGTTTAATAGCTTTTGCCAGTTGGCGCTGATGTTTAGCGCAGGTTCCGGTTATCCGCCGCGGCAGTATTTTGCCTCTTTCAGTGGTAAAACGCTTTAAAGCAATACCATCTCGATAGTTGATAGTTGCTTTCTTTATACAGAATTTGCAGACTTTCCGCCTTTTATAATAGGGTCGATAAGCGCCTCTTCCCTGGGGCCTATCATTTCTTTGGCCATTTCTGTCATTTCTTTGGCCATTTCTGTCATCTCTCCGGGTATCTACAGGTCTCTCTTGTCTGGTTTCCGTACTCACTGCGTTCGCTATTTTTTCTACTTCATCTGACATGGTTGTTTCCTCCTGCGCTGTTAAAAGGGAATATCGTCGTTAAAATCGTCGGCCATTGGCGGTGCGTCAACCTGGTTGCCGGCCGATGACTCTGTTGGTGGGGTATAGGAAGCTGAAGATGCGCCGCTTCCCTTGCTTCCGAGAAACTGAAGATTGTTTACCACAATCTCGACCCGGCTGCGGGATTGTCCTTCCTGCTCCCACCGGTCCTGCCGAAGTTCTCCGGCAATGCCGATTTGTTTGCCTTTGAGCATATATTGGGCCAATGACTCTGCTCTTTTTCCGAAAATGACCGCATTAAAAAAGCTTACTTCGTCCTGCCAGCTGTCATCCTTTTTAACACTCCTGTTTACGGCAAGAGAAAAATTTAGAATAGCAAAGCCGCTGTTGGTATATTTAAGTTCGGCATCCCTGGTGAGGCGCCCCACCAGCACTACTTGATTCAGGTCTGTCATAACTCTACTCGTCTCCGCAGAAAATCATGTGCTTGAGCACTTCGTTTTTGAGTTTCAGTGATTTTTTTAACGGGTTTAGAGTTTCAGGCTCTGCATCCAGGGCATAGAACATGTAATGTCCCCTATGCTGATCCTTGATTTCATAGGCCAATTCGCGATTGCCCATATCTTCTTCTTTGCTTACCTTAATACCGGCTTTCTCAAATTCGCTTGTTACAATTTCTTTACCTTTGGTAAAGAGGCTATCTTCCGGCTGGAAGATAAATATAGCTTCGTATTTCCTCATTTGCTCCTCCTTGTGGCCATTTTGATCCATCATTTCTAATGGATAAAGAGGTGGAACAGAAGTTAACACATTGGGCTCGTAGTGTCAAGGGAAGTATGCTATGATCAGTACTGACGCATCAGTATTTTCAATAGGGCCGGGAGGAAGAATTGTGGAGCGATGGGATAGGTTTTATCGCAGTGCGGGCTGGATCAAACACTCAGTTGGCTTTTTATCCAGGTCTGCTAGGCG
>JAUVWI010000070.1 GCA_030604195.1 Spirochaetales bacterium | reverse complement strand
GGCCGCGGTAATTTCAGCTCCACTTTCCCTTTGGGCAATAAGCTGTCGATTACGGTATGCCGGGATGGCTATGAAGAGAAAAGACTCAATATTACTGTAACTGAAAGAGGTGGGAGCTATGAGGTCAGCCTGGATCTGCTGGCTGTAGTGGATACTCTTTCTCTTTCCCGGGCAGCCCTTGACGGGAAGCTCTATGTTGAAGCAAATAAGATTATTGGTGTGGATGCAGAGGGTACAATTGTGCTTGCCGATATGAAGGGTAATGTGCTGCGCCGGATCCCTTTTGGAGAAAATAGCGGCTGCAACTCATTTCCCCTTATCAGCGGAGAGCGGGCATATTTTATCGGCAACCGGAGGTTTGTGGTTGCTGATATCAATTCCGGGGAGCTGCTGAAGAATCTGCCGGTTGAAAGTGGGGCAACCTATAGTTTCGGCCGCCGGGTGGCTATCTTCAATAACAGGGGAATTTTTCCGGATAATGATAGAATAAAGGTTTTTGATCTGGACACTGGCGACCTCACTGCGGAAATAAAGATAGCGGATGGTTCGATAATGAGCCCGCAGGTACAGAATGAGAGCATTATCATGGTAAATAAGAAGGGTATAGTGCTGAAGATCGATGAACAGGGCGGCTTCGATTCCATAATACCAACCGGCTCCCTGAAGGATAGCCCGCTCTTTTCCGCGCTCTTTGCTGATCTTATATTCTTAAGTTCCAGCAGCGGAAGTGTTGTAGCCGTGGATTTAGCAAAAGGCGAGGTTCTCTGGCAGCAGCAACTCTCTTTGCCTGAGGAAAGCTTCTGCACCCTGACCTGCGGTGAATCAGGGCTATATGCTCTTTACGGGGATGTGCTTTATGCTTTATCTCGGGAAAACGGGGAAGAGCTTTTTAAACCGTTAAGCGGGGTTTCCGCTCCGCCCCTTTACAGTGCCGGCAAGTTATTTTTGGGGCGCGATCAGGACGGGAGCAATCAGGGCAGGTTCGATGTAGTTAATGGGGCAACCGGTGTAATTGAGAAGAGCCTGTTCCTGGAGGAAAAAATCACAACTACCCCGGTTCTCCGGGAAGAGAAATTACTGGTGGGAACCGAGGGGGGCAAAGTAATTATTATCAACCCTGCCGGAATTAGATGAGGGATAATAGCCGTGCTGGAAGCGGAAGAGAATAGCCGTGAGCAAAGCTGATAAAGTTGAGCTTTTTACCGCCGATGGTTCCAGCCGGGGTTTCTACTCAAACCTGAACAGGCTTAACGAGCTTACCGGTAAAGAGTGGGTCTACTGGAGCAAAAGTGTTATAAATAAACAGTATCCCCCCAATATGCAGCACCGGCTGCGGTCGCGGCACGGCGGCCAGAAACCCCCCGATTTATGCGCTGACCTGATAAAGGTATTTACCAAAGAGGGAGCCCTGGTTTTAGACCCCTTAGCCGGTGTGGGCGGCACCCTGCTGGGGGCATCCCTGTGCCGGCGTAATGGTGTTGGTATTGAGCTGGACAGCCGCTATGTGGAGATCTATGAAGAGGTATGCAGGCTGGAGGAGCTGAAAGCTCAGCGCCTGATTTGCGGCAACAGCAGGCAGGTGCTGCCCCGGCTGGCAGCTGAAGGGCTGGTATTCGATTTCATTTTAACCGATGTGCCCTACTGGCGCATGGATAAGGCGGAAAAGAGTAAGGGAAGGTATAAGAAAGCGGGTGAAGTGTCAAAAGAAAACAGGAAATCCCGGCTTTCCCCTTTTAAGCAGGTCAGCTATCAGAGTAAGGATGAGTGGTTGTCTGAGCTTAAAGGCGTTTTCAGTGAAGCTGTGCCCCTGCTGAAAACAGATGGCTACCTGGCCGTATTTATCGGCGATATGTATAACCAGGGGCGCTATCACTTTCTAAGCGCTGATCTGGCCGGTATGCTGGAGCATATCGGCCTTACCCTGAAGGCCAATATTGTCTGGTATGATGTGAGCAAATCTCTCCATATCTACGGCTATCAGTACCAGTACATACCCTCCATGATCCATCAGAACATACTGGTTTTAAGGAAGGAAGGGGTCTGAAACCCCTTCTATACTGATTTTATACGGAGAGTTAGCTATAGAGCTGCAGCTATAACCCCAGCTTCCGGTCTAAAATTGCTTTGGTAACACTTAATATCTCGCCATTTTCCACCCGCAGCAATTTGAGGAACAACTCATAGCGCCCCTCTTTCAGGTAGAGTTTGCCGATAATCAGGACTTCCGCGCCTAAAATTGCGCCGACCTGTGCTGCCTGTGATTCCTCTACCAGGCCGCTTAACTGAAGCTCCAATTCCTTAAAAATCGACTGGAGATCCTTCCGCTCAACCTGGCGGAATATTTCCCGCAGGCTTTCACTGCTGTCCAGGTTTAAAATAAGCTGTTCGGTAAAATATTCGGCAGTCGGGGCCAGTTCTTCATTCATGGCAGTTATCGGCAGAACCGCGGCTCTTATTCCGGCTGCCAGATTGAAGCTTGAGTAATCGACAAGCTGGGAAAGGGCCATTTCAAAGAGTTTTTTCAGGGTCTCTTCCCGTTCTTCGTCATCTATTTTCTCTGCCTGGAAGTAACCCTCCTCCTGATCAAGAGGCTGATCGGTCAGGTGGGCCAGCTCCTCCCTGGCAAAACGGATAATTATGGCTTCCAGTTTATCTGTCTGGTAATTGGCCCCGGTGTGGTGACTTACACTCCCCGGCTTTCCCCCTTCGCTCTCTCCCTCTTCCCCATAGGTCAGGAAGATATATTTTGCGCCTGTGTACTGTGATATCTGACGCAGGATATATTCACCCATCAGGTCAAGTCCGCCGGTACCCACACTGTAGATTTTTATTCCTTCTCTGCGGGCAGCTTTGGAGGCTTCGATATAAGTATACTCCTGTTCATAATCCAGATGGGGCGGGGCATCGGTAATAATAAAACTCAAGCGAATACCGTTTCGGTTCCAGTCCAGATGGGTCATTGCCGCCTGCAAAGCAGCCTGAAGGTCTTCCGGAGTGTCACCGCCGCCGGATGCCTCTACCAGGTCCAGATCCTTTTGAAAGTCCGGCAGGCTGCCGGTCAAAGGTATGACCTGTGTACGGTACTCATCGCCGATATCCTTATAAAGGACCATGCCGAATCTCACTTTTGGCCTTGAAGAGAGGGATGTAAGATTCAGCTTGATTATCTCTATAGTGGCTTTTAACCGGTTAATCTCTTCACCCATACTCCCCGTGGTATCGAGAATAAAGACAATATCCAGGGGAATGGATTTCTGTTCGCTGCGGGCAAACGGAAAGTTCACTTCAAGTTCCCTTTTACCCTGGCGGTCAATAACAATTTCCCTAATACAGGAGTTTTTCCGTTTTTTAATCGCCGGCGATCATTCTATCGTCCAGTGGCCAATCTATAATTGTGAAGGAAATTTTTCCCGCTTTACTTGAATACTTTTCGATTGCGCCGCTATGCTCCAACTCTTCGGCTGTAAGCCATTTGCCGTCCACCAGGAAATAGAGGTTAAGCTGATCAATGCCGGACTCTTTAGCCTTATCTATGGAATAGGTGATTTTAACCTTATAAGCGCTCTTAAACTTGTCACTCCCAACCTTCACTTTTTCGTTTTCCTTGAGCCCGTAGAGGTCCAGGTTAATCAAGGGCCATAGTTTTTTTCCGTTATAGTTAATGGATTCACCGGGCACGAGACCCGGTTTAAAAGCGAGCTTGTTTATCTTAGCCGCCACCCCATCAATCTGACGGGGCACTGAAACCTCTATGTTTGTTGAAAAAACAGCGGCTGAGTATTTTTTAGTCTCCTTCTGTAAGCCACTGAATGAGCTGCAACCGGCCAGCAGCAGTATGATTATGACCAGTAACAACTCTCCTCTGTTTTTACTAATTTTTTTTACTCTTCTCATATTATCCTCCTTGATGTTTTATTGCTCTCTTATAGCCCGCGTGAGCCCTGGCTAATTCTTCACTGTCTCCTGCCTCCTGCAACAGGGGAATGCTTAATGTGAAGGCCTCTTTTGCTTGAGACCACTCTTCCCTTGCCAGCATGACTTCGCCCATAACCCGATGGCTCACACCCAGCTCAATTCCTTTTTCAAGCTCCACTACCGGCAGCAGCCCTTTACAGGCATAATCCATGGCTTGTTTATTATTCTGTAAAGCCAGTTGATTGTCGGCGAGCCCGGCATATGCGGTGCTGATATAACGGCTGTCTTTAAGCTCTACAGCCACGTCCAGCAGCTTTTGGTAGAACTGGTTGGATTGTTCATGCTTTTTTTGACAGTAGTATAGATATCCGAGATTATTATAAATAAAACGCAGATGGTCCAGATCGCTAAGATCCTGGTCAACTGCCATAGCCTGCCGGAAGTACTCTTCCGCCTTTTTATAGTCACCGGTCTGGTAATAGGTTAAACCTAAATTGAGAACAGCATGAGCCTGCAGTCTGAGCTGTCCTGCCCGGGCAAAGATGCGGCTGCACTCTTCGAGGTGCTGCTTTGCCTCTTTAGTGTTTCCCTTGCACCATAAAGTCGATCCCAGTCCAAATAATGCCAGGCCCCTGATCTCTTCATTCTTCAGCTGATCCGCTTTCCTGAGGGCTGCTGAAAAATAGCTGCGCGCCTCTTTAAAAAGAGCCATTCGGTAGCAGGTCCAGCCCAGTTCATAAATGGTATGGGCTTCTCCGGGACTGTCGGCAAGATCGCGGTAAATAGCCTGACTCTCTTTGAGCAGTCTAAGAGATTCTTCATAATCACCCTGTTTACGTGCCAGGCTGCCAGCGCCCAAAAGAGTCTCTGCCTGCAGATCAGCCGCAGCTGCCGGATTTGCAGCGAGCGCCCTTTTCAACTGTTCCCTTCCCTCAGCCAAATGGCCGTGTGCCTGCCAGAAGCAGCACAATGCTCCGCACAGCTGCAGCTGCCTTGAATCCCCTTCCTTTTCGAACCAGTGCAGAGCCTCCCGCAGATTATCATGCTCCCGGGCCAGGGTATGTAGCCATAGACCCTCTTTGGATTTGCCGATCTCCGGCGCTGCTTTTTCTGCCAGTTTCAGAAAAAAAACACTGTGGCTTTCTCTGATGTCCTCTACAATATCATTTTCCTCGAGAAGCTCAAGGCCATATTCTCGGATAGTCTCCAGCATATCAAAGCGTGCCTCTTCTTGAGCTGATTCCCTTGTTGTCAACAGGCTCTTGTCCAGCAGGGTCTCGATTCCGGTAAGTATATCGGGACAATCTTTCAGCAGGCCCGGACATACCGCTTCCGCCGCCTCTATGGTAAACCCGCCAGAGAATACTGCCAGGGTTTTAAAGAGTCTCCGGATAGTGTTATCCAGCAAATCATAACTCCAGTCAATGGTAGCACGCAGGGTCTTGTGTCGCTGGGGAAGATCATGGGGGCCGCTGGTCAGGATTTTCAACCGGTGACTTAATCGTTTCAGTATTGCCGGCAGGGGCAGCAGGGTTATCCTGGCCGCGGCCAGCTCAATTGCCAGCGGTATGCCGTCCAGGTGAATACAGATTTCAGCTAATGCAGGTGCAGTATCATTAGTGACCCTGAAATCCTGTTTGGCGGCGATAGCCCGTTCAATGAATAAGCGCACCGCTTCATACTGGGTAAGCTCTTCCATAGGCGGAAAGCGGCTGTGTTCCTTATGAGGGAGCTTAAGAGGAGGCACGGCGAATACTCTTTCTCCCCGCAAATGCAGAGCTTCCCTGCTGGTAACCAGCGCCTTCATCCGGTGGCAGGCAGCAAGCAGCTTCTTTACCTGCATTTCAGCAGGAATTATCTGTTCAAAATTATCGAGAAGCAGAAGCAGCTCTTTGTGGTGGAGATGCTCCTTTACCGAATCAAATAGCTGCTGATTGGCTCTCTCCTTGATATTTAAGGAGGCGGCAATTTGTGACATCAGAAGTTCCGGATTGCTGACAGCGGAGAGATCAACAAAGAAGACTCCATCCTTGAAGTGCTCGATCAGATCGGCTGAAATCTGAAGGCCGAGACGGGTTTTACCCATACCGCCGGGTCCGGTAAGGGTTACAATACGGGTGTGGTTGTCAAGAAGCAGCTTCCGGATCTCGGTTAATTCTTTTTCACGGCCGATAAGGGGCGTGGGCTGCATGGGCAGATTATGGGGGTGTATGTCCAGGGATTTCACCGGCGGAAAATCGGAGACAAGATCAGGATGGCTTAATTGGAAAACACTCTCCGGCCTGGTGAGGTCTTTAAGGCGATGCTGGCCAAGGTCTTTAAGGGTAACCTGATCGGGTAAAAAGTCTCTTACCAGCTCTGAAGTTACCAGTGAAATAAGGGTTTGACCGCCGTGGCTGATACTTTCCATCCTGGCCGTGCGGTTAAGCGCCGGCCCATAATAATCCTGCTCCCGTTCTTCAGCCTCCCCGGTGTGCAGCGCCATGCGCACTAACAGGGGCTGGGGCATATCCCATTCTTCCTCAATAATAGCCAGTTGTGCGGCAACTGCTGCTTTCAAGCCGTTTAAAGCGGTATCAAAGGCGGCGCAAAAAGCATCTCCCACAGTTTTGAATACCCGGCCCTCATTATTCTCAATTGCCCGGCGCAGTATATGGTCATGACGGCGAAGGGCTTTCTGCATTTTATGGGGGAAATTTTGCCAGAGCTTTGTGCTCCCCTGAATATCGGTAAAGAGAAAGGTTACGGTTCCTGATGGCAGGTCAGGCAAATATTACTCCATATTTTGCGGCAATCCTCTATCTATTTTAGTCAACTATGAGATTATTGCAAATATTATTATCCGGAGCGGATGGAATTAAAGATGTATTTATTTTTTATCTACACAGCTGTCAAAGGAAGTACTATAATGAAAACAGGTAAAATGTGGCTTCTATTGAAACACCTTAAGCTGATCTAGATAATCGAATGCATTTTAGCGGTCTTAAAGGCAGAGATTTTAGGGATTGGGTTATGGAAACAATCAACGATTTTACCTGGGCAAAACACCTGATTGCCGGACGGGTAATAGAAAAATTCGCTTTTAGGGATTTCAGGGTTGTCTCTCTGGATATTCCTCCTACCGAGGAGCACCATTTAAACAGGTACCGCTATAGAATTCTCTTTTTTCCTAAAGGAGAAAATAGACCGGTTCTATCCTTAAACCTGGAATTTTCAATTTTAGGGGCATACTGTCTTACCGAGCAGAGCGGGCAGGCGCATCATACCCTCAAAGAGGTGGATGAAAGCATGGCTTATGAAGATTTTAAAAAATGGGCACTGAAGAGAGCTGAAGAAAATCTGTACATCGACTAATAGCAAAACTGGTGCTATGACAGATAAAAAAGCTAAAAATGAATAATAACTTGATAACTTGCGGGCGCTGGACTATAGTAAACTATAGCAGGTTAATAATGTATTGAGTGAGGAGCATTTGGCTGAGATTGTGAAATTGAAAAACCCCGTTACCACCCTTCCCAGGGGTGGGTACCTGGTACAATCTCCCGAAGGGTATATCCAGTTCGGTTCACCTCCTGAAACCATAAAAGATACCATGACCCTCCCGGAATCGGTACCTCAGATCTTTGTGCTGCCGCGGAAGCTCTTTAACTGGCAAAAGGGGATAAATCTTTCTGACCTGGAATTCCCTATCTATTATAACTATTTCATTAAAAAGAAAAAAACTACGATTATCTGTACCCGCAGCCAGGCCCGTAGATTAATCCTGGCTCTTCAGGAGGCTCTCTTCGGGCCGAAGGAGCTCCATCTATCTCAGGATATTCACTCTTCCAGCCGGGGGATATTGGCTCCCAACCTGCGAAATGAATTAAATTACTACCGGGGGAAAATGCGTTTTCGTGATGTATTGAGCCTCAATCTTTTTAAGAACAATCGTTTTTCCCTAGGTGAGGTTACTATAGCCATAAATGTCAATAATGATTTTGATGTTTTTTTCGGCAAGAAAAAAGCAGCCTGTGTGCCCGGGAGTATTGAGTACAAGGCAAGATATGACATCGGCCAGCGGCTTCCCGAACCCTACCGGCCGCCCCTATTCGGGATTACCTGCCTGGGGCCCAGCCATGGATTTGACCCGGAGGCTAATACCTCGGGTTTTATAATCTGGCTGAACCATTCCGGCATTATGATTGACCCGCCTATTAATTCTACTGAATGGCTTGAAGCCTCCAATGTCAACCCCAAGCTTATTGACAGTATTGTCCTGACCCACTGCCACGCCGACCATGACGCCGGTACTCTGCAGAAAATATTGGAAGAGGGAAAGGCCACAGTTTACACAACGAAAACCGTGATGAGGAGTTTTTTAAAGAAATATTCTTCTTTAACCAGTGAACCGGTCTCTTACCTGGTGCGTCTATTTGACTTCAGGCCGATTTATATAGGCAATTCGATTTTTATTCATGGAGGAGAATTCAGGTTTTTCTATACTTTACATTCCATACCTACAATCGGCTTCACTCTGAAATTCCAGAACCAGAGTTTTGTCTATTCATCCGACCATCAGGCAGACCCGGTTGTGCAGAAAGAATTATTGGCAAACAGGGTAATCAACCGGGAGCGTTATGAAGAGCTCAGCAATTTCCCCTGGGAGAGCAAGGCTGTCTACCATGAATCCGGTATACCGCCGCTGCATACACCGGTTGACTATCTTAATACCCTTCCGGAGAAGCTGAAGAAAAAGACAGTAGTATATCACATCTCCAAAAAGGAATTCCCGAAAGATACCAGCCTCAGGCTGGCGACTTTCGGTATTGAAAATACCCTATATTTCAAAACTAAAGCTCCAGCCTATGAAAAGTCTTATCTGATCTTAGGGGTTCTTAAACATCTTGATTTTATCGAAAGCCTGCCCATGGAAAAGGCACAGGAATTTGTAAGTATAATAGAGGCGGAAAAATTCTCCAAGGGAGAGCTGATTATCAAGAAGGGAACACCGGGTAATAAATTCTACATAATTTATTCGGGAAATGTGCTTATTACTGATGATGAGCTTATCGGCAAGAAAATATTCGGCACCTATGAGTATTTTGGCGAAATCGCCCTGCTTACCGGCAAGCCCCGCACTGCAGATGTAACAGCGGAAACCGATGTCCGGGCCTATACAATAGAGAAGGATAAGTTCTTAAGCTTTATCTATGGAACTGACTTCGAAAAGACATTGCGCCGCCTGGTGGCCAACAGGAGCAGCGAGACATGGAACATTCTGGTCAGCAGTCCCTTTTCTCAACTCATGACCAGTTATCAGAAGACCTGGCTGGAGTCGATACTGGTTCCGAGGGAGCTAAAGGGTAAGGGAACCCTGATACAAGAGGGAAAGCCATTTGAAGAGATATACATAATCCGCCGCGGTCTGGTAAGGGTTAGCAAACAGGGGCGTAAAGTCGCTACTTTAAGGCGTGGTGATTTTATCGGCGACATGCAGAGGGTGCATCTTGATAAACCAACTGATTTTACCGCAACCTATAACAGATCACTTTCACTCTTTGCCATCAGCAAAAACGATGCTGTGGATTTTATCGAGGGTAATCCGGGCCTGGCCATGAAATTGAGCTACGATTTTTAAGCGGGAGAAATATCTTTTTTCAGGCATATCTCGCTGAAACCGGTATATTCCTGCAGTTTCTCAGGAATGGCAACAGAACCATCTGCTCTCTGAAAGTTTTCTAAAAGCGCGATAAGGGCGCGTGAGTTGGCAACTGCAGTGCCGTTAAGCATATGCACAAAAGCTGTCTTGCCCTGTTCTTTAAAGCGAATACTCAATCTGCGAGCCTGATAATCGGTACAGTTGGAGGTGCTGGTAATTTCACCCCATTCCCCCCCACGGCCTCTTCCGGGCATCCAGGCTTCAAGATCATACTTGCGGTAGGCAGGTCCTCCCAGTTCCCCGGTGCAGGTGTCTACCACCCGGAATGGTATTTCCAGGCCATTAAAGATTCTTTCCTCAATTTTCAGCAGATAATCATGCATTTCTTCGCTTTTTTCGGGATGACAGAAGATGAACATCTCTACCTTGGTGAACTGGTGAACCCGATAGAGCCCTTTGGAATACTTGCCGGCTGCTCCGGCTTCCCGGCGAAAACAGTGGGAAACACCGCATATTTTTATCGGCAGCTCTTCTAAGGAGAGTATTTGATCGGAGAAAAGTCCCCCCAGTGTTATTTCTGCAGTACCGATCAGGCAGGTGCCGGTTCCCTCTAATGTGTAGATATCCGGTTCCGCGCCCCTGGGATTGTAGCCTATGCCCGTAACAATCTCTTCCCTGGCAATATCCGGAGTCTGGGTAAGGGTGAATCCCTCTGTTGACAACAGGTCAAGTGCATAACGAATTAAAGCATACTCTAAAATAACAGCCTCATTTTTTAAAAAGTAGAACTTTGGCCCGCTTACCTTTGTGGCGCTTTCAAAATCGATCAGGTCGAGGGTTTGTGCGATTTCTACATGATCACGGGGTTTAAAAGAGAATTCCGGTATAGAGCCGCATTGCTTTATCTCCCGGTTGTTTTCATCTCCCTGCCCCGGGGGAGCAGAGGGGTGGCTCATGTTGGGGATCTTTGCCACCTCGGAGTCGAGTTGGTCTTTTATCTCAGTTAAGGAGGCTTCTGCAAGGGTAATGGTTTCTTTTAATTTTTTCCCAGCTCCAATAAGAAGCTCCCTCTCCTTTGGGTCAACTTTCCCCTTCATTCTACCGGCGTTTTCGTTACGATTCCGGCGCAGGGTTTCCAGTTCCTGCAGAAGGCGGTTGCGCTCGCTGTAAAGATGCATAACCCTATCCACATCCGCCGCTGCGTTTCTTTTACTGATATTTTCCCTGACTGCTTCAAGATTTTTCCTGATGAATTTAAGATCGAGCATGATCAAGATAATAGCGGGGACTGGAGATTCTGACAAGCCTTGAAGTCTGCTTATACCGCTGGTAAGATACTCCATTGGAGGCAAGAATGAAGATAGGAATAATTTCTGACAGCCATGATCATTTGATAAATATCAGGAAGGCAGCCAGAGTATTTGAGGAGAATAAGATCGAGGCTTTGATCCATGCAGGAGATTTCTGCTCGCCCTTCTTTTTCGGTCAGCTTAAGGATTTGAAGAAAAGCTGTTCCCGGATGTATGCGGTCTTCGGCAACAATGATGGCGACCGGTTGCTGTTGAGCCGTTCAGGTGGTGATTTCTGCTCCTTCAAAGATGCAGTTTCCACTTTTGAACTTGGCGGCAGAAAGATAGTAGTAATGCATTATCCTGATGTGGCGGAAAGCTTGTTTCATTCCGGAAATTTTGATATGGTTATTTTTGGCCACACCCATACTGTGGTCGATGAGGGCGTTGAGCGTAAACTGCTTAATCCCGGCGCCTGTTCCGGTTATTTAACCGAGCGAGCCACAGTTGCCCTGTTTGATAGTGAAACCATGGGTGTGGAAGTTATCACTCTCTGATATTAAGCTTACACAGCGAGCAGCCGGTAACATGCAGATGTTTTTTTCCTCGCTTTTCCCACATACTGCCGATCATGAAACCTGAGGGTGGCAGAATATTGCGGCACACCGGGCAGGTTCTTTTAATTTTTTCATTTTCCGGATAGCATTTAGGGCAGCCTAGAATGTGGACTATCTTCTCGTTCTGACCGGGAAAGACTATAGAATGAATGCGTTCTCCTCTGGCCAATAGAGAGCTGCACAGGGGACAGAGCTGGGCCTGCCGTTGGTTCAGAGAAGATAATTTTGGACTGGACCTGAGCCTACCGGCCGGGAGTATGGAAAATAAAAGGGCAAGGATGAATGCTGTCAGTATGACAACGGCTATTGCTACCGTTTGTTACCTCTGGGGCCGTGGGTTGGTTTTCCGCGGGTACCGTGCAGGAACTTTCCTTCCAGGCGCATGAAGGTGCGTATGGCCTCCTGACGGGTTGATGAGTGTTTGGCGATTTTTTTGGCTTGAATTTTTTTCATTTATCACCTCCCTATACTATAGGATAATGCGCATTATAAAGATTTACAATAAAAAAATATTCAGTTGCAGGGGTTGTAATGTCTGAATTATACATAGTAGCTACACCAATCGGCAACCTTGAGGATATTACCCTGAGGGCATTAAGAGTATTGTCAGAAGTTGATGTTTTGGCCTGTGAAGATACCCGGCATACGGCCAGGCTTCTAAGCCATTATAAACTGAAGAAAAAGAAATTCAGTTTTCATTCGCATAATAAAAAGCAGGCTGCGGCAAAGTTGATTACAATGCTTGATCAAGGGGAAAAGATTGCCCTGGTCACCGATGGAGGCACTCCCGGAATATCGGACCCCGGATCTTACCTGGTAAGCGAGGCGCGCAAAGCCGATCACCTGGTTGTGCCGATTCCCGGCCCTTCGGCGTTGGCTGCGCTATTGAGTGTTGCCGGAGCATCGGTAAAAGGGGTCTGTTTTGATGGCTTCCTCTCTGTAAAACCGGGTAAACGAAAGAAACGGCTGCAGGAACTTCTGGAAAAGAATGAAAGTTTCGTGCTTTTTGAGTCACCCCACCGAATTATGAAACTTTTGGAAGAATTGCGTGTTATTGCGCCGGAATGCCGGGTATTGCTGGGCAGAGAGATGACCAAAATCCACGAAGAATTTCTTGAAGGAATTCCTGAAACACTCTTGACTCAGCTCTCCGGAAGAGCGAAAATAGTTGGTGAGTTCTCCTGTTTTATAAGAACCGGGCTTTAATAAAAGGTTCAAGTTCATTTAATGGCGAGACGATATTGGATAGTGAAAGGAAGGCTCTAAAATGACTATTGAAAGAGTTGGACCCCTTGATCCGATTCAAAATTTGAAAAAGAGTGGCAAAAGCAGGCGGCCCGATAATAATAGTGTCACAGACTCAATAAGCCTCTCCCCGGAGGCTAAGTCAAAGTCAGAGATTTATAATGCAATTGAAATAGCCAGGAGCACTCCGGATATCAGGTTAGACCGGGTAGAAGAGGTTAAGAGGAAACTTCAGGACCCTAACTATATTACTAAAAAGGTCGTGGATGAACTGGCCGACAGATTAATGGAGCTTTTTGATATTTCCGGCTAAGGAAATGGATCAAAATATTATAGGCGGAGGGTTCCCATAGCAGTCTTCGACTGCAATGGACTTAATATATTTTGCTATAATAATAAGATTTTGAGCAATCATAGCATATAATTCTCCGCCTTTTCTTTTGCGGGGAGACAACAGATGGCTGATATTTCATTTTCAATTCCAGCAAAGATCCGTTTTGGTCTCGATGTGGTTAACCGTATAGGCACAATAATTTCCGAATACGGGGAGCGGGTGCTGTTGGTAACCGAGGCTATCCTTTATGAAGGAAAGGTAATAGAGCGAATCCAGGGGCTTCTGGAAAAAAAGGGGGTGCAGTACATTATTTTTGATGAGGTAGTGCCCAATGCAACGAGCTCTGTAATTGATGACGGGGTAACCCTGGCCAGAGGATCTCATGCGGAAGTGGTTATAGGGCTGGGGGGAATGAGGACTTTATCCGTGGCAAAATGTATTGCCATGACAGCGCCGGAGTCCGGTGATATTGATGATTTTCTCTCCGGTGTCAGACCTAAAAACAAGCCCCTGGCTTATATCGAGATTCCTACTACCTGCCGCAATCCCTTTATGCTTGTGGATGATTACCTGGTTACCGATTCTAAAGACCGGGTTGCCCGTATCGGTCAAAGCCAGAAGAATATCACCAGGGCGGTAATTGTGGATCCCAAGCTAACAGTTACCCTGCCGGCTAAATATGCGGCAACCACGATTATAGATACCCTGCTCGCTGCTGTAGAGGGTTATATTTCCAATCGCAGTAATCACCTTTCAGATACCTTTTTAACCGGCGCTATAGAATTAATAGGTAAGACAGTCAAACAGGCAGTAGAACAGCCGGAAGATATCCGGGCCCGGATCAATACTTCAATGGCCGGGGTTTTAACGGCTTTAGGCTTAACTATGAGCAAACAGGGCATTGGCGCGGCATTAGCTTATGCTATTAACGGGCGTTTTATGGTGCCGAAATCCTGGCTTAGCTCCATCCTGCTTCCCCATGTAATGGAGTATAATATAAACTCGAGCGCTGATAAATTGGCGAGAATTGGGGCTTTAATGGGGGAAGAAACTGAAGCTGAATCATCGGTGGAAAAGGCAGCCGGCGGGATAGAGGGTATCCGCCGTCTGATAAGCTCTCTGGGCCTGCCGGTTCGTTTGCGTGACTGTGATCTGGAATTAGACGATATGATAGATATCGTCGGCACGGCCCGCTCCTATGATATGATGAACTATCTGCCCCGGATAATATCCACAGAGGATCTCTATGAACTTGTTAAAACCGCTTACTAAGTCCATTCGAATTTCTTAAGCTTTGATTTCCGTCAATAAACTGACTGGCCTACCCCATAAAACACGTATCAGAAAAATCATTCTAATTCTTCAGGCGGAAGAAAAAAAATTGAAGTTCGGCGGTGAACCTGAAAATGCTTATATTACTTCAGTATTCAGGTTGCTTCAGGAAAACACCAGGCTGGATCAGGATATCCGGGAATATATTAATCTTGAGCTGGCAAAATGGAATAGGGGGGCTGATCTGCGGCGTATCCTTAACAATGTCCGGAATGGATTGCTAAGATCGCTTAATGCGGAGCCGGCAGAGTGGGACCTGCTGGACCCGCAAAGTGGTGAACTGGATGGCAGTGCACGCCGGATCTTTCCCATTTGCGTTTTCCTGGAGGATATACGCTCTCCCTACAATGTCGGGGCAATATTCAGAAGCGGAGAGAGTTTTGGTGTGGAAAGAATCTATATCTCGGCCGGAACACCTCCGCCCACCCATACCCGGGCGCAGAAGACTGCGCGCGGCGCTGTTGATCTGATTCCCTGGCAGAGTGCTGACCTGTCTCTATTTGAAAATATGGAAGGGGTCTTTGCCCTGGAGGTTGGCGGAACTCCCCTTGAGGAGTTCCGTTTTCCCGATTCCGGTGTTGTTCTGGTCGGCTCTGAAGAGCTGGGAT
This sequence comes from Spirochaetales bacterium, assembly GCA_030604195.1. Lineage (GTDB taxonomy): Bacteria > Spirochaetota > Spirochaetia > SZUA-6 > DRHE01 > DRHE01. Next base: position 4,359 of record JAUVWI010000070.1, on the reverse strand, counting down.
TGAGTTCCGAGGCTCTGCACCTGGCGGAACGAAAAGCGGGCAGGGTGGCAATTCCCCTGGCCGGGGCAAAGCGCTCCCTTAATGTAGCTGTTGCTTTCGGAATTCTTATTCAATACTGGTTCAGCCGGTTAATCCGACAGGAAGCAGACATTCTTCCAGGAAAGAAATGAAAAATAGTACTGCTGTTCATACTGCCATAACCGCACATTTCTGCCTGCAGCCAGGCGGCGGATCATTGGATCAATAGTAGAGAGAAGTTCCCGTGGTACATCCTTGATTTTTCCGGTAAGGATTGAACGGGGAAGCAGGGCAGAGAGCTCACGGTCGGGCAGAAAAGCCTTTAGAATCTCTCCGTTGCCCGTATTTACCTGAGCAGCTACCCTTAGTTTATCCCTGTCGAGGAAAGCCTGAATTGTTTTTATTTTCCCGTTAAGCGCCATGTAAAAACCCCCTTAATTATTTCTACCGGGGGTTTTCTACCGGCGCTTTTATTTTTCTAATTATTCTTCAATAATGATTTCGTGGGATATACTGGCGGTGCTTTTCAGCATAGCGCTTACGCCGCAGTATTTATCCTGTGAAAGATTAACCGCTTTTTCGATTTTATCCTTAGAGAGGTTTTTCCCGGTGAAGATATAGTTGATCTTGATGTCAGTATATACCCTGGGATGTTTCTCCGAGGTTTGAGCTTCAATTTGCAAATTAAAGCTGTCCCATTCCTGTCCCATTTTTCGCAGGATGGCAACTACATCCATTCCCGTACAGCCGGCCAGGCCTGCCAGCAGAAGAGACTTAGGGCTGGGGCCCAGGTCCCGGCCTCCCGACTCGGCAGTGGCGTCTACGGTAATTCTGTGCCCCTGAAGCTCAATATCAAAAGCCATTCCCCCGGTCCATTGAGCTACTGTTCTGGTAGCCATGTCTATTTCCTCAAAGCGCGGTCGATTTCCGGCCGGTTGAAGCCTACAATAACCTTGCCGTTTATATCAATCACAGGCACACCCATTTGACCGGATTTCCGGACCATCTCTTCTGCTTTCCGCTGATCAGATGCAACGTTATACTCGGTAAAGGCAATACTGTTTGTCCGAAAATAATCCTTGGCCTTGTTGCAGTAACCGCAGGTAGGGGTGGAATAAATTTTAACTGCCATAATAGTCTCCTCTATATATAATTAATAATATATATAATTTATAAAAAATTTGAGCAACAGTCAAGTTATTCTTATCTTTTTTTTCGAAATCACTACAAAGCCTGAGAGAAGTAGGGTAAAGTAATTATTATGAAAGTTGATCTGGCAGGTTTCAATATAGACAGCACGCTTATTAGTGAGGCTTCTTCCCTTATTAATGAGCGTGTAGATGCCTTCACTCCGGAGACACTCTCCGCTTCTTACGCCCGGATATCCCGCAGTAAACTGGATATAGGTGAATTAAGAAGGAAAGCGCTTACTGAGGTGGAGCAGGCCAGAAAGGCAAATGAAAGAATTGTTTTTCAGATGGGCCACTCATCAGTTGCCGAACACGCTGTATTTAATTTTGATATAAGCAATATCAGCCGCCTGGCTGTGGAATATCTGCAATCTTTCCGCTTAACCTCTTTTACTGAGAAATCACAGCGTTATGTGCTCTTTGATGAAGAGTTTGCAGTACCGGAAGAGATCAGGGGTATCGGGTTGGCTGATGATTTTAGTTTACTGATGAAGCGCACAGCTGTTCTCTACCATCAGCTTTATAAAGAGCTGCTCTCCATCGGCCTGGAAGAAGAGCAGGCCAAGGAAGATGCCCGTTATGCTACAGGACTTGCCTCTTTGACCCAGATGGGTATGACAGTTAATGCCCGTATACTGGAAGAGATTATTGCCCGTTTAAGGAATGCTCCCCTGAAAGAGGTAAGGGATTTAGCTAAAGCTCTGTTGGATTCTGTCAAGGGGTTGGTGCCATCACTGGTGAAATATACCGATGCAGATCCCTATTACCGGCAGTGGTATCATCAGGGACCCGGGGATGAAAGAGCGGGCAAAGAATCAGCTGATTATCAGGATGTGGAGCTGATCAGTTTTGAAAGTGATGGTGAAGAGCGTGTGCTTGGAGCTCTGATGTTTCAGCTTTCAGGTAAGTCAGTTAAGGCCCTGTTAAATGATCTGAGCCGGGCTTCAGAAAAGGAACGTCTGCGGCTCCTTAAACCAATTTTTCGCCACATGAAGCCCTTTCATCCCCTGCCCAGGGCTTTTGAGCTGGCCGCTCTTACCTTTCAAATAGAGCTTTCAGCTACTGCCTTTGCCCAGCTTAAAAGGCACAGGATGCTAACGCTTTTAACCTCTCCCTACCAACCCGCCCTGGGCCATACCATACCGCCCAATATACTTGCAGCGGGGCTGGAAGAAATGCTGGCCGAAGCGGTTGATCAGGCTGAAAATCTCTACAATCGTATCAGGCCCCATGACTTTAACGCTGCCGGCTACGCCCTGACCAATGCAAACAGGCGGCGGGTGCTGGTCAAGGTAGATGTAAGGGAATTGTACCATATCTCCCGGATCAGGGAGGACCATCATGCCCAATGGGATATAAGGCGTATAGCCGGCAAAATGACGGCAGCAGCAGCTGAACATTACCCGTTGCTCATGCTTATGGCAGGGGGTAAGGATCGTTTCCCGGAGATATTTAGCAGGGTAGTGGGCTAGAAATTCGATCTCTGCTGGAGAAAGGCTTTATCCAGCCGTTCCTGGATTTTGTTCATATGGTCGCCAGTTTGAATGCCAAAATCATGGAGCACCTTTTTATCAATTTGCTCAAAAGTGATCTGTTCTCTCTCAATGGCGGTCAGGGCATTGGCCAGGTAAACGGTATAGACAACATCAACGAATTTCTCATCAGCTTCATTCGGCTCATGGTGGTGGCGAATGGCAGCCACAAGCTGCTCGGGGAAATTCCATTTTTCCGCGATCATGGCGCCGATTTCCGCATGATTGAAGCCCACAGATAGATCCTCAAGCATGCGGGTAGGGATCTCTTTCTCAGCACAGAAGTTTATTATGCGATCCAGTAATTCAGGGTGCAGGGTGGCGATAATTATCTTGCCCAGATCGTGGAGTATTCCGCCAACGTAAATGTCATCAAGAATATCTTTTTTCTTTTTAAAGCTTCTGGCCAGATGATAGGCGTAAAAAGCGGTGCGGTAGGAATGATCCCAGAGTGACCGCATATCCTGGTATTTTTCATTTAAGATTTTCTGGGTGCCGTGGGTATACAACAGGTTGCGCACGCCTTTCATGCCGACAAGTTTTACCGCTTCAACGATATTATCCACTTTTTTAGGCAGCATAAATTGGGCGGAATTAACAAGTTTCAGAAGATCGGCAGTTAAAGAGGGATCAGTGCTTATCTGGCGGGCAATATCGGCAATTTCTGAATCCGGATCAGCGATGAGTTTCTGCAGATTTACGATGTTATCAGGAAATTGAGGCAGTGACTCAATTTCCCGGATGATAGCCTGGGTAAGGAGATCGGTCTTTTCCAGATGTATATCAGAGAATGGTATGGAAAGAGTGGCAATAGTTTCTCCTTCCTCCATGTCAATTGAAAAAGAATCTTCCTCCAGCCCCATTTTCTTGAGCATTAATATGAGGATCACAATACCCAGCCCGGCTCCCTCTGTATTATCCAGTACCGTGGCAAAGGCTTCTTCCATGGTGGTAAAAGCCCGTGAGCGGGCAATGCGGTCGTATACTCTTATCTGCTCTTTCCGGGTAATTTCAACATTATTGCGCACCATGATATTAAATGTTTTGCCCTGGGTATGGAAGATGATCTTAATATAGAGCCCCTGTTCCTTTTGTTTCTGGAGATAGTATTGGATATTCTCCAGGGTCTCTTCTTTGAAAGTCTTCATGCCTTCGCTATACTCATCAGGGTCTTTGATGTTAAGGTCCTTTTCCAGGAAGTAGGCTCTTTTGGTATTGGCTTTTTTGGCGTTTACGGCCAGCTCACGCAGGCAATAGGCCAGTTGATCTTTTATCTCTGCATATCCCAATTCGGTTAGGAAGACGCCAAGGATTTCCTCCAGATAGACCTCAGTGTCGTGGGAAAGGGTATAGGTTTTAATTGTCAAAGGAATGGAGTTGTTTGTTGCTCTTTTAATCTGGGCTATGTCAAGTTTCATATATTACTACCTGATATTTTTTTCTATTGAAAGTATAGCTATGTATTGTCGCTTGTCAAGGCTCCCGGCTTTAGGGCAGTACTGACGCATCAGTATTTTCAATAGGGCCGGGAGGAAGAATTGTGGAGCGATGGGATAGGTTTTATCGCAGTGCGGGCTGGATCAAACACTCAGTTGGCTTTTTATCCAGGTCTGCTAGGC